>NZ_JASGSR010000012.1:0-105297 GCF_040446015.1 Bradyrhizobium sp. INPA03-11B | reverse complement strand
CCAAGCCGCTGCTCGCAGGCGCCGCAATGGTGACCTTGCTTGGTGACCGCGAGAGCGACATCTTTGCTCTTTATGCCAGCGCGGCCGAGCAAGACCTCCACGTGATCGCCCGCAGCATGCATGATCGCAAGTTGGCCGACGCGACCGGTCTGTACGGGGCCATCGACGCCATGGCGCCGGTGCAGCGTCGCACCATCCAATTGCCCGCGCGTGCGCAACGGCCTGCACGTCAGGTGGACCTCGAACTTCGCTTCGGCGCGATCGAGCTTGCCCGACCTCAGAGCAAGTTCCTCCGCCATTTGCCAGAAAGCTTGCCGTTGGCCATCGTCGACGTCCGCGAGATCAATGCCGGTCCCGACGTCGAGCCGCTGCACTGGCGTCTGATCACCTCGCATAAGGTCGCCAGTGCGGACGACGGTTGGCGCATCGTCGAGTGGTACAAGCAGCGCTGGATCATCGAGCAGTTCTTCCGCGTGCTCAAGACACAGGGCTTCAGGCTCGAAGACAGCCAAATCGGCATCGCCGAGCGGCTTCTCAAATTGGTCGCCATCGCAGCCAAGGCCGCGGTCATTACCATCCAGCTTCTGCAAGCGCGCAACGGTGGCCAGCAGAGCATCTCCACGGCCTTCACCAGCAATGAGATCGCCACCTTGACGGCCCTCAATCAGCAGCTCGAGGCCAAAACCAAGCGGCTGAAGAACCCGCACCCGCCCGACACCCTCGCTTGGGCCGCCTGGATCATCGGTCGCCTCGGCGGCTGGGACGGCTACCCGTCGTCCAAGCCGCCAGGCCCCATCACCTTCAAAACCGGCCTCGAACACTTCCACGCCGTCGCCGCAGGATGGAGCCTCAGAGATCTGTGCATGCCCTAGTGCGAAAGCAGGGACCCATAACCACAGACGACTGCGGTTGAAGCGAGCTGGGGCCACAGCCGTGGGCAGCTCGGAGATTTGTGGTTATGGGTCCCGGGTCGCGCTTCGCTTGCCCGGGACGACGGGTTTCTTTGCGGCCCTAGATCCTCCGCCCCGCCCGCTCCCAATAGGGGTCACGCAGCCGGCGCTTGAAGATTTTTCCGGAATCCTCGCGCGGCAGGTTGGTCTGGATCTCGATGTGCTTGGGCACCTTGTAGTCGGCAAGCGCGATCTTCAGCTGCGCCCGGACCGAGGCGATGTCGAGCGCGACGCCCGGTTGCGGCTCGACCACCGCCATCAGCGCCTCGCCGAATTCGGCGTCGGGAATGCCGAACACCGCGCAGTCGTGCACGCCGGGCACCGCATGCAGCACCGCCTCGATCTCGGCCGGATAGATGTTGACGCCGCCGGAGATCACCATGTCGCGCTTGCGGTCGCAGATGAAGACGTAGCCGTCCGCGTCGATATAGCCGACGTCGCCCGAGGTGATGAATCCCTGCCGGTCGATCTCGGCGCGCTTCTCGGACTTGTTGTGATAGGTGAAATCGGGATTGCCCGCGATCCGCGAATAGATCTCGCCGATCTCGCCCTGCGCCACCTCGCGGCCGTCGTCGCCGATGAAGCGAAGCTCGGCGCCGGGCGAGATCTTTCCGACCGTTCCCGGCTTCTTCAGCGCATCTTCCGACGTCGCGAACGTCACCGCGCCCGACTCGGTCGAGCCGTAGAATTCGTAGATCACTGGCCCCCACCATTCGATCATGGCGCGCTTGACATCGGCCGGGCATGGCGCGGCAGCGTGGATGATGTGGCGCAGCGACGACATGTCGTACTTCTTCCGCACGTCCTCGGGCAGTTTCATCAGGCGGATGAACATCGTCGGCACCATGAAGATGGTGTCGATCCTCTCGCGCTCGATCAGCGCCAGAAATTCCTCCGCGTCGAACCGCGGCATCAGCACCAGCGCGCCGCCAAGCTTGCCCGAGCGCAGCCCGAAGGAGTTCGGCGCCGAATGGTAGAGCGGTCCGGGCAGGATCGCGCGCGCACCCGGCTTCAGGCCGTAGATCATCGCGCGCATCGCTTCAGCATTCGCGGTCTGCTCCGGCGTCGGCGCGAAGCGGCGCACGCCCTTCGGATGGCCCGTGGTGCCCGAGGTGTAGATCATGTTCTGCGGCTGCGGCACCACGGGTCCGTCATAGCGCGGGAATTGCGCCAGCCAGGATTCGAAATCGATCGCGAAGTCGGGCGTCGCGAGGTGGTCGGGATTGATCTTGTAGCTGGCGAGGATTTCCGGCGGCGTCGGCACGCTGAGCAGGGTGACGTCGGCGGGGATTGCGCCGCGCAGCGGATGCAGCATGTCGGCGTGGCCGATCAGGACGCGCGTGCCGGAATCCGTCAGCACGTAGTTGATCTCCTCCGGCTTGAAGTGCCAGTTGATCGGCACGCCGTAAGCGCCGAGCCGCATTGCGGCATAGGCGGCCTCGATGAAGGCGATGTCGTTGCGCATCAGCATGCAGACACTGTCGCCCGGCCTGACGCCGAGTTTGTTCAGGCCGCTGGCGATGCGCTCGGTGCGCTCGGCCACCGCAGCGTGATCGCGCCGGCGCTCGCCACTGATGACGCCGAGGAAGGGTTTGGACGTTTCCATTGTCGTTGTCCGATCTTTCGTCGGTTCGAAGTTAAGTCGTCATTCCGGGGCGATGCGAAGCATCGAACCCGGAATCTCGAGATTCCGGGTCTGGTCCTTCGGACCATCCCGGAATGACGCTGCGGCCACTCTCACACATCCGCAAATTTCGGCGCGCGCTTCTCCAGATTGGCGCGCACGGATTCGGTCTGGTTCGGGCTGCCGAGCAACTTCTGCTGCTCGACGGACTCGGCGAGCAGTGCGGCGGCCGGATCGACCGACAGATTGTTCAGCATGCGCTTGGCGGCACGGATCGCATCCGGGCTCTTGCCGGCGATCTCGCGCGCGACGTCGAGCGCGGCGGCGCGCGGATCGTCACAGACGCGGGTGGCAAGGCCGTAGCTCTGGGCTTCCTGCGCCGAGAAGATGCGCCCGGTATAGGTGAGCTCGCGCAGGATGTCGTCGCGCACCAGGCTCGCGAGGATCGGCGTGCCCGCCATGTCGGGGATGAGACCCCATTTGATCTCCATGATCGACATCCGCGCATCGGCCGAGAGGAAGCGCATGTCGGCGCCGAGCGCGAGCTGGAAGCCGCCGCCGAACGCGACGCCATGGACCGCGGCGATGACAGGCACCGGGAGCTGGCGCCAGCCCCAGACTGCCTGCTGCGGAAAATTGGCCTTGCCGTGGGTCCGAATGGTGAGATCGCGCTTCTCGCCGCCCGGCACCCCGTTACCGCCATCCTTCATGGCGGCGAACCGGCCCATGTCGAGGCCGGCGCAAAATGCCCGGCCCTCGCCTGATAGCACGACCACCCGAACGGATTTTTCCTTGGAAAGACGGTCGGTTGCCGCGACCAATGCCTCGAACATCGCAGCATCGAGCGCGTTCATCTTGTCGGCCCGCACCAGGCGGACATCGGCGATACCGTCTGAAATCGATATCGAAACGCGATCTTCCATCATTCCCTCCGCTTTGTTCCTTGAGTTGACGCTTTACAGAAAGGCCGTTGTCCGCTTTTAGTCAATCGACCAATTAACTGACAACCCCCGTGGAGGAAACGATGTTCTCTGATCAGCTTCTTGCCGGGCGGCGCATCCTGGTAACCGGTGGTGGCACCGGCCTTGGCAAGGCCATGGCCGAGCGGTTCCTGCAACTCGGCGCCGAGGTGCATATCTGCGGCCGCCGCAAGAGCGTCTGCGACGAAACCGCCACCGAGCTGATGGCCGAGCATGGCGGACGCGTGGTCAGCCACGGCGTCGACATCCGCAACGCCATGGCGGTCGACGAGATGATCGACGCGATCTGGACCACCAGCGGTCCCCTCACCGATCTGATCAACAACGCCGCCGGCAATTTCATCTCGCGCTCGGAAGAGCTTTCCGCGCGGGGATTTGACGCGGTGGCCAACATCGTGATGCACGGCACCTTCTACGTCACTCACGCGGTCGGCCGGCGCTGGATCGCCGGCGGCCATCGCGGCAACGTGATTTCGATCACGACGACCTGGGTGCGCAACGGCTCGCCCTATGTGGTGCCGTCGGCGATGAGCAAATCGGCGATCCATGCGATGACCATGTCGCTCGCGGTCGAATGGGGCCGCCATGGCATCCGCCTCAACACCATCGCACCCGGCGAGATCCCGACCGAGGGCATGAGCAAGCGCATCAAGCCCGGCGACGAGGCCGGTGCGCGCACCAAGGCGATGAACCCGATGGGCCGCGTCGGCACCATGGAAGAGTTGCAGAACGTCGCGGTGTTCCTGATCTCCGGCGGCTGCGACTGGATCAACGGCGAGACCATCGCCATGGACGGCGCGCAGGCGCTCGCGATGGGCGGCAATTTCTACCAGCTCCGCGACTGGAGCGACGACGACTGGACCAAGGCGCGCGAGTCGATCAAGGCGCAGAACGAGAAGGACCGCGCGGCGCGGGGTTAAGGCCCGCGCTTGCGCTACAACCACTGCCGTCGTCCCTGCGAAAGCAGGGACCCATAACCACCGTTGCGCGTCGTTAAGCTCGCTGCGGCCCCAGCGTCGCGCCACATTAACATTCGTGGTTATGGGTCCCGGCTTTCGCCGGGACGACAATGTTGAAGCAGCGCGTGTACTTACCCCGTATTGTTTTTCCCGCGCGATGCCGTCACACTCCGCGCAAACAAAAAGCATCACGGGGGAAACGTGTCCGACGCGCCGAAACTGAACGACCTTGCCGACATGGTGCGCGACCGCGCGAGCAGCCGCGGCGCTGCGCTGGCCTATGAGTTCGAGGGCCGGCAAACAAGCTTCGCCGAGTTCGACATCAAAACCAACCGCGTCGCCAACGCACTGATCGCGATGGGTATCAAGAAGGGCGAGCGTATCGCCTATCTCGGCAAGAACAGCGATTTCTATTTCGAATTGCTGATGGGCGCGATGAAGGCCGGCGTGGTGATGGCGCCGGTGAACTGGCGGCTTGCGGGTCCCGAGGTCGCCTTCATCGTCGACGACTGCAGGGCACCGGTGCTGTTCGTCGGTCCCGAATTCATCACCCAGGCGCGCAACATCGCCGACAACCTGCCCAGCGTCCGCACCATCATCACCACCGAGCGCGGCGCGCCGGAATGGCCGGACTTCGCCGCCTGGCGCGATGCGCAGAGCGGCGACGACCCGCGAATTGCGATCGAGCCGAAGGACATCGCGATCCAGCTCTACACCTCGGGCACGACAGGCAAGCCGAAGGGCGCGATGCTGTCGCACGCCAACTTCCTCAACCTGGTGCAGAGCGGCAATGAGGCCGAGAAGCCGGAATGGAACCGGTGGACCACCGACGACGTCTCGCTGGTCGCGATGCCGATCTTCCACATCGGCGGCTCCGGCTGGGGCGTGATGGGGCTCTACCACGGCGCCCGCGGCGTGATCGCGCGCGAGTTCGATCCGACCAAGGTGCTCGACTTCTTCGAGCAGTCCGGCATCACCAAGCTGTTCATGGTGCCGGCGGCGATGCAGTTCGTGGTGCGGCAGCCGCGCGCGCGGCAGGTCGACTTCTCTCGCTTGAAGTACATGCTGTATGGCGCCTCCCCGATCCCGGCGGCGCTGCTGAAGGAGTGCATCGAGGTCTTCAAATGCGGCTTCGTGCAGATGTACGGCATGACCGAGACCACCGGCACCATCGTCGCGCTGCCGCCCGAGGATCATATCGAAGGGCTCGAGCGGATGCGCTCGGCCGGCAAGGCGCTACCCGGCGTCGAACTCGCAATTCTCGACGAGAACGGCAAGCCGCTGCCGCCGGGCGAGGTCGGCGAGATCGCCACCCGCTCCGGCTCCAACATGGCCGGCTACTGGAATCTGCCGGAGGCCACCGCGAAGACGATCGACAGCGATGGCTGGCTGCGCACCGGCGATGCCGGCTACATGGACAAGGACGGCTATCTCTACATCCACGACCGCATCAAGGACATGATCATCTCCGGCGGCGAGAACATCTATCCGGCCGAAGTCGAAAGTGCGTTGTGCGATCACCCCGATGTGGCGGAAGCCGCTGTGATCGGTATCCCCGACGACAAGTGGGGCGAGGCGGTGAAAGCGGTGGTGGTGATGAAGCCCGGCACGACGGCTAGCGCGACCGACATCATCAACTTCACCCGCGAACGGATCGCGGGCTACAAGACGCCGAAATCGGTCGACTTCATCCCCGCGCTGCCGCGCAACCCGTCGGGCAAGATTTTGCGGCGGAGCCTGCGTGAACCGTACTGGGTCGGCAAGGACCGGCAGGTGAATTAGCCTTCTCCGTCGTCCCGGCCAAGCGAAGCGCGAGCCGGGACCCATAACCACCGCTGTTGGTGGTGGTTACACGCTGGGGCCACAGCTTACCGCATCAACGATCTCTTGTGGTTATGGGTCCCGGCTTTCGCCGGGACGACGGTGGAGAGAGGGGCGCATCATTTCTGCTTCATCTTCTCCCGCAGTACCCGCCAGCGCTCCTGCGCCTCCTGCGGCCAGACCGCTCTCCGATCATAGTACTCGGCGAACACGCTGGCACCCGGCGGGAACGTCACCCAGGGCTGCTTCGACGAGGTGAAGATGTGGACGTCCGGCGGGCACTGGCTCGGATCGTCCAGCGTGCCGACGCGGACGAAGCGCACCGCGGGTCCCGAGCCCGGATAGTTGCTCCAGACCGCGACCTTGCAGCGCGGACAGCGGGCGATCTTCTGGCCCTTGCCGCTCGCCGACGGCGTGTCCACGATCTCGGGCTCGGCCGCGATGTGCGCGACCCGTTCGGCCTCGTACATCGCGTTGAGCGCGTGCACGGTGCCGGTCTCGCGTTGGCACCAAGTGCAGTGGCAGGCGTGCACGATCATCGGCCTGCCTTTGAGGCGGTAGCGGACGTTTCTGCAGGTGCATCCACCTTCCATGTCGTACCGCCTCTAGGTCCTCGTTTGACGCGTTTTCTTCACGCGAACCGGCATCCACTTCGCTCGAAAACGCTCTGGTGCCTCAATGCTTGCCGGCCCCCATGTAGCCGAACAGGAAACCCGCCACCTTGCGCTTCTGGATTTCCTCGCTGCCTTCAGTGATGCGGTAGCGGCGGTGATGGCGGTAGATGTGCTCGAACGGCTTGTGACGCGAATAGCCGATGCCGCCATGCACCTGCATGGCGCGGTCGGCGGCCTCGCAGCACAGCCGGTTTGCCCAGAAGTTGCACATCGAGACCCGGTCCGACAGCGTGTGCTCGACCTGGGCCTGGGTCAGCTGATCCATCTCCCAGGCCGTCTTGCGGATCAAGAGCCGCAGCATCTCGGCCTGGGTCGCGAGCTCGACCAGCGGCCACTGGATCGCCTGGTTCTCCGCCAGCGCCTTGCCGAACGGCTTGCGCTCGCGGGCATATTTCACGCTCTCATTGATGCAGTAGACCGCAGCGCCGAGCGAGCTCGCCGCCTGGCGGATGCGGTTCTCGTGCACGAAACATTGCGCCAGCGACAGGCCGCGGCCGACCTCACCGAACTGCGCATCCTCGGGCACGAACACGTCGGTGAAGCTGACGCGCGGATGATCGGTCGGCATATTGAAGGTCCACATATACTCCTCGACCTTCACGCCCGGCGATTTCGCCGGCACCAGGAAGCAGCTGATGCCGCGGGCATCGCCGTCATTGCCCGAGGTACGGGCAAACAGCGCGCAGTGCGTCGCGACATGCATGCCCGTCGTCCACATCTTCTCGCCGTTGATGGTCCAGCCCTTGACGTTGTCGCGGGTGGCCTGCACCGCCTTGGTCTCCATATGTGTCGCGTCCGAGCCGTGCTCGGGCTCTGTGAGACCAAACGTGATGCGGTACTTGCCGGTGATCGAGCCGTCGATCATCGCCTTCTGCTCGTCGCTGCCATAGCGGTCGAGCATGGTCACGATAGGGAGATTGCCGACGATCGAGTGCTCGTTCTGCAGATCGTTGTGCAGGCCAAGCCCCTTCGAGGCAAAATGCTCGCGGATCACAGCCATCCAGAGATTGGAGCCGTCCTTCCCGCCATAGCGCTTCGGGATCGCGAAGCGCAGATGGCCGGCAGCATCCGCCAGGTTCTTGGCCTTGCGGAGCAGAAGCTCCCATTCATGGCGCGGCAGGCCGCCCTTGTCGAAATCGGTACGCGCCCATTCGCGGCGATGATCGAAGAAGCGGATGTTGTCATCAGCTTCTTCCAGCGGCTTGATCTCGCGTTCGATGAAGCGATCGAGCTCGGCGAGATAGGCTGTCAGGTCAGCCGGCAGATTGAAATCCAAGGCGGTCTCTCCCGAAGATTTTGTTGTTTCTGGTTTTGCGTTTAGACGCTATCGCGTATCCGCGTTCGGATCGATTAAGGTGAGAAGCAGGCCGCCAAGTCAAGCAGGCGAGTGAGGCTTGCGCGCGCGGTCGCGTTGCGTAATTGGATGGCACGGAACGGCGCGCAGGCGCTAGGATATCAGCCAATATTCTTCGCCGCAGAAAATCGACGGGAGCAAACATGGATCTGAAATTCTCCAAGGTGACGCGCAAGGGTCCCATCACCATCGTGACGCTGTCGCGGCCCGAGGTTTACAACGCGCTGCACATCGACGCGCATTTCGAGCTCAACAAGGTGTTCGACGACTTCTCCGCCGATTCCGAGCAGTGGGTCGCGATCGTCACCGGCGCCGGCGACAAGGCGTTCTGCGCCGGCAACGACCTGAAGTGGCAGGCCGCCGGCGGCAAGCGTGGCTGGGACAAGGGCGGCTTCGCCGGCCTGACCACCCGCTTCGACTGCGACAAGCCGATCATCGCCGCCGTCAACGGCGTCGCGATGGGCGGCGGGTTCGAGGTCGCGCTGGCCTGCGACCTGATCATCGCTGCGGAAAATGCGACCTTCGCCCTGCCCGAGCCGCGCGTCGGCCTCGCCGCGCTCGCCGGCGGCCTGCAACGCCTGCCGCGCCAGATCGGGCTGAAGCGCGCCATGGGCATGATCCTGACCGCGCGCCATGTCAGCGCCAAGGAAGGCCTCGAGCTCGGCTTCGTCAACGAGGTGGTGCCGCAGGGCGAGGCCCTGGCCGCCGCCGAGCGCTGGGCCGAGACCATCACCAAGAACTCGCCGATGTCGATCCGCGCCTCCAAGCAGGCGATCCAGAAGGGCCTCGAGGTCTCGCTCGAGCAGGCCATGACCGAGCAGCGCGAATATCCGGCGGTGAAGGCGATGGCCGCCTCGCAGGATTACATCGAGGGTCCGAAGGCGTTTTCGGAGAAGCGGCCGCCGAAGTGGCTGGGGCGGTAACGGCTCCTTCGTCATTGCGAGCGAAGCGAAGCAATCCATCTCACGGTTTGCGGAGATATGGATTGCTTCGTCGCTTCGCTCCTCGCAATGACGGTGTAGGATGGGTAGAGCGAAGCAAAACCCATCAGCGCTTTCGCCGCGCCGTGATGGGTATCGCCTCGCTCCACCCATCCTACGTTTCCAGTTCCCTCTTGTAGGACGCGTAGTTCGGCTGATCGACGGCGAGCTTGTCCATCGTGGTCTGCCAGAGATGCTCCGGCAGGCCCGGGGTTTTCAGATCGACCTCACCGCTTGCGATCTTCTCCGACAGCGCGCGGTTCAGCTCCATCAGCGTGCCGTCCGCACCGAGCAGCGCCTTCAGCCGCGCGGCCTCGGTCGCATCGCCGGCCTCGGCGAGCGCGAGCTGCCGCGTCACCAGGTCGAGCGCGTTGATGCCGACGCGCAGCTTGAAGCCGTTGTGCCCCTTGATCGCGGGCGCGATCTCGGTGCGCAGGAAATCGGCGACAGCCTTGATCAGCTCGGTGGGTGTCGGTTCGTCCTGCATCTCATTTGCTCTCTTTTTTGCGCATGATCGATTCCGAAAACCGGACACCACTTTTCGGGATCATGCGCGCGGTGCTAGCAACCGCAACAGGTCGATCTCGGTCTCCGACGCGCGCCGCCCGATCATCGCACGCTCCATCGAGTGATCCGGGCCGGAGCGGAAGCGCTGCATCATGCCGCAGCACATCACGCCCCAGCGCAGCGTACCCATCACTTCCCAGAACATCACCCGATCAGGATCGGCCTTGCGGCCGGCTTCCTCATAGCCCGCGAACAGATCTTCGCGGGTGCCGAAGCCGCCGACCGGCTTGTCGATCTCGCCGAAGCGCCAGGAGTTGACGCAGATCCACCCGAGATCCTCCATCGGATCGCCGGTATGCGCGAGCTCCCAGTCGAGCACCGCACGCACGCCGTCGGGGCCGATGATCAGATTGCCATGGCGGAAATCGCCATGCACCAGCGTCACCTCGGACGACGGACCGGGATCGTGATCGCGCAGCCAGCGCAGCGCCAGCTCGAACACCGGCCGCGGCCAGTTGAAGCTGTGATATTCGCGGGCGAGATCCTCGATCTCCTTGGTCGAGGTCACGCTGCGCAGCTTCGGCAGTTTCGCCTGCGGCAGGCCATGGATGCCGGCGATGACGCGGCCGAGCTGGCGCGCCAGCATTGGCCGTGCCTTGGCATATTCCTCGTCGCGCAAAATTTTCCGCGCGATGGTCTCGCCCTCGACCCGCGCCATGATGAAGCCGCGGCCCAGGCCGTCCTCCGGCCTCAAGACATGCATCACCTTCGGCGACGGCAGGCCCGCGTCATGCGCGAGCTGCATCAGCGTCGCCTCGGCATCGAGGCCGGCGGCACGGCCGGGTGCGGCACCGTAACCCGGCGGCGCGCGGCGCAGGATGGCGCCGATAGTGCCGTTCGGGTGCACGATGTCGAACGTCCAGGTCTCCTGGCTGGCGCCACCGGAAAGCTTGGCAGCGCCGGTGACACCGGTCGCGCCGGGATGAAACGCGGCGACGCAGCGGCTGAGCTCGGTCTCGATCATTTGCCTTTGAACTTCGCGGGCCGCTTCTCGAGGAATGCGGTGACACCTTCCTTGAAATCCTCGGCGCGGCCCGCGATCCGCTGCGACTCGAATTCCAGATTGAGTTGATCCTCGAGGGTGTTTTCCGGGCTGTCCCAATAGAGCTTGCGGATCAGCGACAGCGCCACCGTCGGGCCGTTGGCGAGATCGTGCGCCATCTTCATCGTCTCTTCCATCAGCGCGGCGTCATCATAGACGCGGTTGACGAGGCCCCATTCCAGCGCCTTCTCGGCCGGCAGCCGCTCGCCGAGCAGCGACAGCTCGACCGAACGCGCCTTGCCGATCAGCCGCGGCAGCAGCCAGGTCGAGCCGCAATCCGGCACTAGGCCGATGCGGCGGAAGGCCTGCAGGAAATAGGACGAGCGCGCGCACAGGATGAGGTCGCCCATCAGCGCGAAGCTCATGCCGGCGCCGGCGGCCGGACCATTCACCGCCGTCACGATCGGACAGTGCAGCTTACGCAATCGGCGCAGGAACGGATGGAACGCGGTTTCCAGCGCCGCGCCGGCGTTGCTCTTGCCGGGCTTCTGCTGCTGGTTGCGGCCCTGCAGATTGGCGCCGGTGCAGAAGGCGCGGCCCGCGCCCGTGATCACCAGGCAGCGCACCTCGTCCCGCTTGTCGTCGATCGCATCGAGCGCCTCGGCAAGGCCGCCCAGCATGTCGATCGAGACCGCGTTCATGACTTCCTGATGGTCGAGCTTGAGGATCGCGACCGATCCGTCGAAGTCGAGCGTGACGTGCTTGAACTGCATGGTTTCCTCTTTACGTTGTCGCGGCGGTTGGTACCGCGGTAGGTCGATGTTTCGACCCATATTTGATTTTTGTGCCGGGCTTGTCCATGGTCGGCGGCAAGCCCATCCGTGAACGCGTGATTAGCGCGCACCAAACCAAATGGAAACCCCAATGAGTGGCATCTTCGATCTCACCGGCCGCGTCGCTGTCATCACCGGCGGCAATGGCGGCATTGGCCTTGGCATCGCGCAGGCGTTGAACGCCGCCGGCTGCAACGTCGCGATCTGGGGCCGCAACGCGGAAAAAAACGCCAACGCCGCGGCCTCGATGAAGGCCGGGCCCGGCAAGGTCGCGACGCAATTCTGCGACGTCAGCGATCCCGGCTCGGTCAAGACCGCGATGAAGGCGACGCTCGACACCTTCGGCCGCGTCGACGGCTGCTTCGCCAATGCCGGCATCGGCGGCGGCGGACGCCGCTCCTTCATCGACCGCACCGAGGAGGAATGGCGCAAGATGTTCGCGACCAATCTCGACGGCGTCTTTCACGTATTCCAGGCTGCGGCACGCCACATGACCGAGCGCTCCGAGGCCGGCGACAAGTTCGGCCGGCTGGTCGCAACCTCGAGCCTCGCCTCGCTGTTCGGCACCGCGCGCAACGAGCACTATGCCGGCACCAAGGCCGCGCTGAACGCGCTGTGCCGCGCACTCGGCGTCGAGCTGGCCCGCCACGGCGTCACCGCGAACGCGATCCTGCCCGGCTGGATCAAGAGCGACATGACCGCCGGCATCATGGCCAACGACAAGTTCGTCGCCAACGTGATGCCGCGCATCCCGGTGCGCCGCTTCGGCGAACCGAGCGACTTCGGCGGCATCGCCGTCTACCTCATGAGCAAGGCGTCGTCCTATCATACGGCGGATTGCTTCGTGATCGACGGCGGGTACACGGCGTTCTGATCTTTTGCGGCCGCATCTCCAACTGTCGTCCCGGCGAAAGCCGGGAGCCATAACCACAGGGTTGAGTTGTTGAAGCACGCTGCGGCCCCAGCGTCGCGCAACAATGAGCATTTGGGGTTATGGGTCCCGGCCTTCGCCGGGACGACACTGCATTTGTTGCACAGGCTGCGAAACATACATCCGCATCCTCGTGGCGCTGGTGCGTCCGAGTCTTGCGTTTGCCCGACCTCATCTTGAGCCGGGTGCCGCGCGACGCAGCGTCGCTTCCGTCGCGACAAAACTGCTGCTAAGCGTTCCGGCTGCAAGGGCGCAACAAGGCAGCTTTCGTAACCAAGAGGGAGGATATTTCAGATGTTTTCACACGTGATGGTTGGCACCAACGATCTGGACAAGGCCAAGGCGTTCTATGATGCGCTGCTCGGCACGCTCGATGTCCGGCCGGCCCGGGTCGACGGACACCGCATTATGTACCTCACCAAGGCCGGCATTTTCATGGTTTCCAAGCCGATCGACGGCGAACCGGCGACGCACGCCAATGGCGGCACGATCGGCTTTGCCTGCTCTTCGCCGGAGCAGGTCGAGGCCTGGCACGCGGCCGGCATCGCCAATGGCGGCAAGCCTATCGAGGATCCGCCGGGCGTGCGCGAAGGAGGCGGCATCAAGCTCTACCTCGCTTACTTGCGCGACCTCGACGGCAACAAGATCTGTGCAATGCATCGGATGGTCTGACGATCCGGCACGCATCGTGCGCGGCGGCGTTCAAACAACGTTTGAAACGCCGCCGCTAAATTCCGCGATGCGGTAGAGATCCTGCGAAAATCGGTGCTCGCGCTTCGCGCCGCACGCGTCTATTGTCCGCCGCGAAACGCGCCTTCGCGAGGGAGAAAAGACAATGAAGCATGCCTATGTGCCGCGCACCACGAACTACACACTCAATCCGGGCGACGAGCTCAACGACCTCCGGATGTCGGACAAGGTCCGCCCGCTCTACGACCATGTGAAGCAGTTCATCCGCGACACCGTCGACCCGATGTCGGTCGAGTTCTATCGCGCCGGCGAGAAGAAGACCAACCGCTGGAGCTTCACCGACGAGCAGCTCGCGATCCTGCAGAAGGCCAAGGACAAGGCCAAGGAAGTCGGCCTCTGGAACTTCTTCCTGCCCGACGCCGAGACCGGCGAAGGCCTCAACAACCTCGACTACGCCTATATCGCCGCCGAGCTCGGCAAGAGCCCGCTGGCCTCCGAGACGATGAACTGCTCGGCGCCCGACACCGGCAACATGGAGGTGCTGGAGCGCGTCGGCACCAAGGCGCAGAAGGAAAAATGGCTGAAGCCGCTGCTCAACGGCGAGATCCGCTCGGCCTATGCGATGACCGAGCCGAACGTCGCCTCCTCCGACGCCAAGAACATCTCGACCACCGCCAAGCTGGTCGGCGACGAGTGGGTGATCAACGGCGAGAAGTATTACATCTCCGGTGCCGGCGATCCGCGCTGCAAGATCATGATCGTGATGGTGAAGACCAATCCGGACGCCGCGCCGAGCAAGCAGCAGTCGCAGATCCTGGTACCGATCGACACCCCCGGCGTCGAGATCCTCGGCCCGATGCACGTGTTCGGCCATGACCATGCGCCGCGTGGCCACATGCATCTGCGCTTCAACAATTGCAAGGTGCCGAAGGAGAACATGCTGCTCGGCGAAGGCCGCGGCTTCGAGATCTCGCAGGTCCGGCTCGGCCCCGGCCGCATCCATCACTGCATGCGCACCATCGGCAAGGCCGAGAAGGCGCTCGATATGATGGTGCAGCGTGGTTTGACCCGCGAAGCGTTCGGCAAGAAGATCGCCCATCTCGGCGGCAACATGCAGATCATCGCCCAAGCCCGCTGCGAGATCGAGGCAATGCGCCTGATGGTGCTGAAGGCCGCCAAGGCGATGGACGTGCTCGGCAACAAGGAAGCCCGCGTCTGGGTTTCGATGGTCAAGGCCATGGTGCCCGAGCGCGCCTGCAAGGTGATCGACCAGGCGATCCAGATGCACGGCGCCACCGGCATCTCGCAGTGGTCGCCGCTCGGCGAAATGTACCAGGACGTCCGCCATCTCCGCTTCGCCGACGGTCCGGACGAGGTGCACTGGATGGTGGTCGGCCGCCACGAACTGAGCATGCCGTAACCTATCTTCCCCTTCTCCCCGCTTGCGGGGTCGAGACGAGCGAAGCTCGCTCTTGGAAGGTCGGGATGAGGGGGAGTCTCCACAAGGACGGTGAAAAACGCACTCGCGGAGACTCCCCCCATATCGCATCTAACGATGCGATATGACCTCTCCCCGCAAGCGGGGCGAGGTAAGAAAGCAAGAGCAGGTCTGCAAGGCGGGTTCGCGCAAGCGTAGCCCGCCTTTTGCTTTTCGAACTGCCGGCGCCGGGTTACGCTTCGTTCACCCGCTCACCGAAATTCCGGACGGCCCCATGGAATATGCCGCAAGCGACCTCAGCCAGCGCGAACGCTACAAGGTGCTGACCTCCTTCGTGCTGCCGCGGCCGATCGCCTGGGTGACGAGCACGAGCGCGGACGGCGTAGTCAATGCGGCACCGTTCTCGTTCTTCAACGTGTTCTGCGAGGACCCGCCGCTCTGCATGTTCGCGGTCAACCGACGGCCTGACGGCCGCGAAAAGGACACGCTGGCCAACATCCAGCGCCTCGGTGAATTCGTGGTCAATCTCACCGACGAGCCGCTAGCGCGCGCGATGCACGAGACGTCGGGCGACTTCCCGCCCGAGATCGGCGAGCCCGATTATCTCGGTTTGAAGCTTGCGCCCTCGCGCAAGATCGCGGTACCCAGGCTCGCGGACGCGCCATTCGCGATGGAGTGCAGGACCTGGAAGCTGATCGACGTCAATGGCGACCGGCAGCTGATCATGGGCGAAGGCATCCATTTCCACATCCGCGACGAATTGTGGGACCGTGAGGCGATGCGCGTTCATATGGAGCGCTATCACCCGATCGGCCGTATGTTCGCCGATCGCTACTGTCGCACCGACGACCGCGTGGTGTTTCCCGCGGCTGAAGGCGCGAAGCAAAAATAACGAGGACCAGACAATGAGTGAAGCATTCCGCGACAACGCCGCGCAGAGCCGGTTCGAGCTCGCCGTCGACGGCCACACCGCCTTCGTGGTCTACCGCAAGACGCCGGACACGATCACGCTGGTACACACCGAGGTGCCGCCGGAGCTCGGCGGCCGTGGCATCGGCTCAAAACTCGCCCGCGCCACGCTCGACGCCGTGCGCGCGCAGAAGATCAAGCTCGTCGTGACGTGCGAGTTCATCCAGGGCTTCATGAAGAAGCACCCGGAGTATGATGATTTACTGGCATGATGCATGGTGAGGAGCGCGGAACGCGTTCCTCATGACGGATCTATCATCGTCATTGCGAGCGAAGCGACTTGTCCGCCGAAGCCTCGGCGAAGGCGGAAGCAATCCATCGCGCCGCATACGCGGAAGCATGCATTGTTTCGTCGCTTCGCTCCTCGCAATGACGACGGTGAAAGCTTCAGAACCTCTCAGGATGACGGGTCAAATTGATCGCGCAGACTACGACGCCGCCGGCTCGCCGATCTTGTCCTGCGTCTTGGTCTCGAAATCGATGGCGTCGTGGCGCTCGTGCAGCTGGCTCGACGGCTCGCCCCAGGTGCGGTTGACCATGCGGCCGCGCTTCACCGCGGGCCGTGCCGCGATCGCGTCGGTCCAGCGCTGCACGTTCTTGTAGTCCTGCACCGAGAGGAATTCGCCGCCACCGTAGAGCAGGCCCTTGGCCAAGCTGCCGTACCACGGCCACACCGCCATGTCGGCGATCGTATAGACGTCGCCCGCGAGATACTCGTTGTCGGCGAGCCGGCGATCGAGCACGTCGAGCTGGCGCTTCACCTCCATCGCAAAGCGATCGATGGCATATTCGATCTTGGTCGGCGCATAGGCGTAGAAGTGCCCGAAGCCGCCGCCGAGATACGGCGCAGCGCCCATCTGCCAGAACAGCCAGGAGAAGGTTTCGGCACGGGTCTTGACGTCGGTCGGCAGGAACGCGCCGAATTTTTCGGCGAGGTAAACCAGGATCGAGCCCGACTCGAACACTCTGATCGGCTCCTTGCCGCTGCGGTCCATCAGCGCCGGGATCTTCGAATTCGGATTGACCGCGACAAAGCCGCTGCCGAACTGGTTGCCGTCGATCTTGATCAGCCAGGCGTCGTACTCAGCGCCCTTGTGGCCCGCCGCGAGCAGCTCTTCCAGCATCACGGTGACCTTCACGCCGTTCGGCGTCGCCAGCGAATAGAGTTGCAGCGGATGACGGCCGACCGGCAATTCCTTGTCATGGGTCGGGCCGGCGATCGGCCGGTTGATGCTGGCGAAGCGCCCGCCGCTCTCCTTGTTCCAGGTCCAGACTTTCGGCGGCTCGTAGGCAGAGGTGTCGTCAGTCACGTCGTTGGCTCCCGGGTTTTACGTTTTTCCATGGCGCGGCAACCGCCGTGCCGATCCGCATATCCGCACTAGATGGTGGGCACACTACGCTTTGCCCACCCCGCTGGATCGCATTTTCTATCCAGCGGAATGCGCTGCAAGCGAAGCTGCCAAGCAGCGCCTGCACGCAAGATCGCCGCGGCCGAAACCCGCTTGGCTTCGCGGACCGTGATGCGCTAGCGTTGCAGGGGCTGATGCCAACAAGCACAAGAATCGGCCGGCGGGAGAAAACCAACCCATGAAATCACCGATCTGCGACATGCTGGGGATCGAATTCCCCCTGCTCGCTTTCAGCCATTGCCGCGACGTGGTGGCGGCGGTCAGCCGCGCCGGCGGCTTCGGCGTGCTCGGCGCGACCGCGCATTCGCCGGAGACGCTGGAGCAGGAGCTGAAATGGATCGACGCGCATGTCGACGGCAAGCCCTATGGCATCGACGTGCTGATCCCGGAAAACATCTCGACTGCCGGCGAGAAGAACGTCACCTGGAAGAGCCTTGAGGCGCGCGTCTCGCAGGAGCATCGCGACTTCACCCGCAATCTCTTGAAGAAGTACGACATCGAGCTGACCAGCCGGAATGTCGCCGACAACCAGCCACAGCCGTTCGATGCCGAAACCGCGCTGCAACTGCTGGAAGTCTCGTTCCGCCATCCGATCCGGTTGATCGCCAACGCGCTCGGCGTGCCGCCGAAGGCGATGATCGAGATGGGCCGCCAGCACGGCGTGCCGGTGGCGGCGCTGGTCGGCTCCAAGGAACACGCTCTGCGCCAGGTCGCGGCCGGCGTCGACATCCTGGTCGCGCAGGGCACCGAGGCCGGCGGCCATTGCGGCGAGGTCTCGACCATGGTGCTGGTGCCCGAGGTGATCAAGGCGGTCAAGAAAATCCGCGACGTGCCGGTGCTCGCCGCCGGCGGCATCATGACCGGCAGCCAGATGGCGGCGTGCATGGCGATGGGCGCGGCCGGCGCCTGGACCGGCTCGGTGTGGCTTGCCACCGTGGAATCGGAGACCTCGGAAATCTTCCGCGAGAAGATGATCGCAGCCTCCTCGCGCGACGCGATCCGCTCCAAGGGCCGCACCGGCAAGCCCGCGCGGCAATTGCGCTCAGTATGGACCGACGCCTGGGACCGCTCGCCCGACAGCCCCGGCGCGCTGCCGATGCCGCTGCAAAGCATCATCAGCCGCGACGCCTTCAACGCCATCGACCGCGCCGCCGCGGCCGGCAACGAGAAGGCGCGCGATCTCGTCAGCTATTTTGTGGGCCAGGGTGTCGGCCTGGTCGACAGCGTCAAGTCCGCGGGCGCCGTGGTGCAGGAGTTCAAGGAAGAATTCGTCGAGGCCGTCGAGCACATGAACGCGCTGGTGGCGGAGTAGTACGCCCACCGTCGTCATTGCGAGGAGCGAAGCGACGAAGCAATCCATCTATCCCCGAGTCGAGAAATGGATTGCTTCGCTTCGCTCGCAATGACGCCCAGAACAAACATCGAGTCCAATACCGCAGAGTGAACCAACAAGAATGTCGAACAGTATCCCCGAAGACCGCATTCCCGTCATCGTCGGCGTCGGCGAGATCGTCGATCGTCCGAAGGACATCGCCGCCGGCCTCGAGCCGCTCACCTTGCTGGAGGAGGCGCTGAAGCGCGCCGAGGCGGACAGCGGAGCAAAGCTGCTCGCCGACGTGCAGTCGCTCGATATCGTCAACTTCCTGAGCTGGCGCTACCGCGATCCCGAGAAGCAGCTGGCGCAGCGGCTCGGCATTGCGCCCGCGCATCTCTATTACGGTCCGGTCGGCGGCGAGAGCCCGATCCGCTATCTGCACGAGGCGGCGCAGCGCATCGCACGCGGCGAATGCAGCGTTGCCGCGGTGTGCGGAGCGGAGGCGCAGTCGACCGCGACCAAGGCGCAGCGCGCCGGCGTCGAATTGCCGTGGACGCCGTTCGCGCATGACGTCGAGGAGCCGAAGCGCGGCGCCGCATTCCAGAAGCCGATGGCGGTGACGCTCGGCGTGTTCAGGCCGATCACGGTCTATCCGCTCTATGAGTCCGCAACCTCGGCGCATTGGGGCCAGACCCCGCGCGAGGCGCTGAAGGAATCCGGCGACCTGTGGTCGACCTACGCGCGCGTTGCCGTCGACAATCCGAACTCCTGGCTGAAGAAGAAGTTCACCGGCGACGAGATCACCACCGCGACGCCCGACAACCGGATGATCGCCTGGCCGTATACAAAACTGATGGTGGCGAACCCGACGGTGAACATGGGCGGCGCGCTGATCCTGACCAGCCTCGCCAAGGCGCGCGCGGCCGGCGTACCGGAGGAGAAGCTGATCTATCCGCTCGGCGGCGCCTCCGCAGAAGAGCCGCGCGACTATCTGACCCGCGACCAGTTCGTCGAAAGCCACGCGCAGACCGCGGTGCTGAAGGCGGTGATGGATCTAGTCGGCGGCGACGGCAAAAAGTTCGACGCGATCGAGCTCTATAGCTGCTTCCCCTGCGTGCCGAAGATGGCGCGCCGGACGCTCGGCCTGGGCGCCGACGTGCAGCCGACCGTGACCGGTGGCCTGACGTTCTTCGGCGCGCCGCTCAACACCTACATGACGCATTCGGCCTGCGCGATGGTGCGCAAGCTGCGCAGCGGCGGCACGCTCGGCCTGCTCTACGGCCAGGGCGGCTTCGTCACCAAGCATCACGGCCTCGTGCTGTCGCGCGCGGCGCCGACAACGGCGCTCAAGCAGGAGACCTCCGTACAGGCGGCGGCCGACCGCAACAGGCGCGATGTGCCCGAGTTCACCGACAAGGCCGGTGGCAAGGGCAAGATCGAGGCCTTCACCGTGATCTACCGCGCCAATGGCGAGGTCGAGCACGGCGTCACCATGCTGCGCACCGAGGATGGCTGCCGTACGCTCGGCCGCATCCCGGCAAGCGACACGGCGACACTGGCGTATCTGCAGAACCTCGACCGTACGCCGGTCGGCAGCACCGGCAACATCGTCACCGCCGCCGACGGCATGCTGGAATGGCGGGTGGGATAGGTCTCTAAGCTCCCTCGCCCCGCCCTTGCGGGGAGAGGGTTGGGGTGAGGGGCCGCTTCCGCGAGTTCTGTACGCCGAGAGACCTGTACCCCCTCACCCGGATCGCATCTACCGATGCGATCCGACCTCTCCCCGCAAGCGGGGCGAGGTAAGAAAGGACGCCCTACCCCTTCACGTCCTGCTTTTCGGACGCCGTCGTCGGCTTGCCCTTGGTGGCGCCGGCGCCGGTGACGCGGACATGGTCGCCGTCGGCGAGACCGTCCGGCGGGGCGGTGATGATGCGGTCGTCGGGTGCGAGGCCTGAGGCGAGCTCGATCTCCTTGCCGAGGTCGCGGCCGATCTTCACGGTCTTGAACAAAACCTTGTCGTCCGGGGTCACGGTCGCGACCCGCAGGCCGTTGCCGTTGAAGATCAGCGCGCTGGCGGGAATGCTGAGCGGCGTTGCGTCGCGCTGCAGGTTCAGCTTCACGCTGGCATAGCTGCCCGGCATCAATTCGCCGGAGGAGTTGTCGAGCCCGAGCTGCATCCGCGTCGTGCCGGAGGCGACATCGACCGCCTGCGAGGAGGCTTCCACCGTCGCCTGGAAGCTGCGGTTCGGGTAATCCGGCAGCGACAGCGTGGCCTTGGCGCCGATCTTGATCGCCGGAACGTAGTTCTGCGGCACGTTGACATAGACACGCAGCTTGGTGATGTCGGAGACCGTGAACATCGCCGGACCCGAGTTGCCGCCGGCATTGATCAGCGCGCCGACGTCGGTGTCGCGCGAGGTCACCACACCGTCGAACGGTGCCGTGATCTTCTTGTAACCGGCGAGCGCTTCCAGCCGCTCGACATTGGCCTGGCCGGCCTTGACCGCGCCGTTCTTGTTGGAGAGGTCGGCGGTGCGCTCGTCGATCTCCTGCGCCGAGACGAAGTTCGAGGCCACCAGCGTCTTGCGCCGGGCGAGCGTCGCCTCGGAGAGCTTGGCCGAGGCCTGGGCGCTGGCGAGATCGGCGCGCGCCTGCAGCAATTGCTGGTCGAGGTCGGGCGCCTCGATCTCGGCGATCACCTGGCCGGCCTTGACACGGGCGCCGATGTCGGCGTCCCAGTTCTTCAGATAGCCGGACACCCGGGCATAGATCGGCGCGCGGGAATAGGCCTCGAGCCGGCCCGGCAGATCGATCGTGGGGCTCAGCGCCTTGGCGTTGGGCAGCGCCACCGCGACGGTCGGAATGGCCTGGTCGTCGGTCCATTCCTTCAGCCGGTTGTCCTGCTCCTCGCGGGCACGGATGCCGGTGCCGACGATCAGCCCCGCGCCGACCAATGCAACCACGCCGAATATGCCCAATCTCCGGCCGGACACCGGTGGGCGCTGTTCAGTGGGCTGCATGCGGAATCTCCGATGAGGCGGCGGCTTTGGCGCCTTGCTTCTTGTGTACCATACTGAATACCACGGGAACAAACATCAGGGTCGCGAAGGTGGCGAAGATCAGGCCGCCGATCACGGCCCGGCCGAGCGGCGCGTTCTGCTCGCCGCCCTCGCCGAGCCCCAGCGCCATCGGCGCCATGCCGATGATCATGGCGAGCGCGGTCATCAGCACCGGACGGAACCGGACGAAGCCGGCCTCCAGCGCCGCCGCGACGGGATCGCCGAGCTCCTCATAGCGCTCGCGGGCGAAGCTGATCACCAGCACGCTGTTGGCGGTCGCGACGCCCATGCACATGATGGCGCCGGTGAGCGCCGGAACCGACAGCGTGGTCTGGGTCGTGAACAGCATCCAGACGATCCCGGCAAGCGCCGCCGGCAGCGCCGTGATGATCACGAACGGATCCGACCAGGACTGGAAGTTCACCACGATCAGGAAGTAGATCAAGACGACCGCGCCAAGCAGGCCGAACAACAGGCCGGTGAAGGCCGAGTTCATGGTCTGGACCTGGCCGAGCAGCACCACGGACGAGCCCTTCGGCACCTCCTTGGCGGTGTCTGATATCAGCTGGCGCACATCGGTCGCGACGCCGCCGAGATCGCGGCCCTGCGTCGTGGCGTAGATCTGCACCAGCGACTGGATGTCGTATTGCGAGACCACCGCGCTCGAGGTCGCGCGCTTGATGTCGGCGATGCCGCCGAGGATCGGCGCCTGGGTGTTGCCGGTCGCGGTGATCGGCAAGGTCTGCAACGCGCTCAGCGAGTCGATCTGGTATTGCGGCGTCTGCATCACGATCGAATAGGACACGCCGTTATCGGGATTGAGAAAATAGGTCGGCGCCACCTGCGAGGAGCCGGCGAGGTTGACGACCAGCGAATTGGTGACGTCGCGCTCGGTCAGGCCGACATATTGCGCGCGGGTGCGGTCGACATCGATGTTGAAGGTCGGATTGTTCGGCGACTGCTGGATCCGCGCATCGGCGATGCCGGGAATGCGCTTGATCTTCGCCAGCAGCCTGTTGGCATAGGCGTAGTTGGCCTCGAGATTGGCCCCGCGGATCTGCAAATCGATCGGCGCCGGCGCGCCGAAGTTCAGGATCTGGCTGACGATGTCGGCCGGCAGGAAGGAGAAGCTGGTGCCCGGGAACAGCCGCGGCAACTGCTCACGCAGCGCGCGCACATGCTCCTCGGTCGGCTTGTGACCTTCCCTGAGCTTGATCTGGATGTCGGCATCCTGCGGGCCGATCACGCCGGTGTTGTTGTAGGTCAAATTGATGCTGGAGATCGGCATGCCGATGTTGTCGGTCATGGTCTCGATCTCGCCCGGGATCAATTTGCGGATCGCCTTCTGGACATCCGCCATCTGGTTGGCGGTCTCCTCGACGCGGGTGCCGACCTGGGTGCGGACATGCATCAGGATGTTGCCGGCATCGACCGACGGGAAGAAGTTGCGGCCGAGGAACGGCACCAGCAGGAACGACGCGGCGACCACGGCGAGGAAGCCGCCGACGAACACCTTGCGGTGGCCGAGCGCCATCGCAAGCAGGCCATGGTAGCCGCCGCGGATGCGCTCGAACCGCGCTTCGAAGCCGCGCTGGAACCAGACGAAAGGATTGCGCGACTTCGGCGGCGCGCCCTCGTGATGGACATGCGCCTGCAACAGATAGTTCGCCATCGTCGGCACCAAAGTGCGCGACAGGATGAACGACCAGATCATCGCGAACATGACAGCTTCGGCCATCGGCACAAACAGGAAGCGCGCGACGCCGGTGAGGAAGAACATCGGCACGAACACGATGCAGATACAGAGCAGCGAGACGAAGGCCGGCGTCACGATCTGGTTGGCGCCGTCGAGGATCGATTGTTCGACCGGCTTGCCCTGCTCGAGATGGTAATTGATGTTCTCGATCGTCACCGTGGCGTCGTCGACCAGGATGCCGACCGCGAGCGCAAGGCCGCCGAGCGTCATGATGTTGAGCGTCTCGCCGATCAGGGACAGCATGATGATGGCGCCCAGCACCGACAGCGGGATCGACACCGCGATGATCACGGTCGAGCGCCAGCTGCCGAGGAACAGCAGGATCATCACGCTGGTCAGCAGCGCCGCGATCACACCCTCGAAGGCGACACCGGTAATTGCACCGCGGACGAACACCGACTGGTCGCCGACGAAGCCGATCTTGAGCGCGTCCGGCATCTGGTCCTTGACGTCGATCACCTTCTGCTTGATGCCGGCGATGATATCGAGGGTCGACACCGCACCGGCCTTCAGCACCATCATCAGCACCGAGCGGTTGCCGTCGACATGGACGATGTTGGTCTGCGGCGGGTTGCCGTCGCGGACGGTAGCGACATCGCGCACATAGACCATCGCGCCGTTAACGGTCTTGATCGGCAGGTCGCCGAGCTCCTCGATCTTGAGCGGCGAGTTGTTCAGGTTGATGGTGTATTCGAAATTGCCGATCTTCTGGGTACCGACCGGCGTGATCAGGTTCTGCGCGGCGAGCGCATTGGCGACGTCCTGGCCCGACAGGCCGCGCGCCTGCAGCGCGGTCGAATTGAGGTCGATCTGGATCTGGCGCTGCTTGCCGCCGTACGGATAGGGGATCGCGGCGCCGGGCACCGTGACCAGCGGCGTGCGCAACTGGTTGATGCCGATGTCGGCGAGGTTCTGCTCGGTCAGGCCGTCACCCGACAGCGCGACCTGGACGATCGGGACCGTCGAGGCGCTGTAGTTGAGGATCAGCGGCGGCGTCGCGCCCGGCGGCAGCTGCTTGAGCAGGGTCTGGGCGATCGCCGTGACCTGCGCGTTGGCGGTGCGGATGTCGACGTTCGGCTGGAAGAAGATCTTGACGATGCCGATGCCGTTATAGGAGTTCGCAACGATGTGCTCGATGTCGTTGACTGTCGTGGTCAACACACGCTCGAACGGAGTTGTGATACGCCCCGACATCTGGTCGGGAGGCAGACCGGTGTACGACCAGGCCACGCCGATCACGGGGATGCGGATTTCGGGAAAGATGTCGGTCGGCGTGCGCAGCGCCGCCAGCGGTCCGATAATCAGCAGCAGGATCGCGAGCACGACGAAAGTATACGGCCGGCTCAGCGCGATACGGACCAGTGCGATCATAAAAACAGCATTCCCGAAATGAAGCCCGCCCAGGCAGAGGAATCGACAGTGCAAAAGCCGTTCCGCAGCGGCCGATTTACCTGATGCAGCGCAAAACGCCAACCCGCGGAGCCGCCGCGGCCTTCACTTCCTTGGCATAGTCCGTTGAAGCGACGCGCGCGGATCGACCGCGCCGGGTGCAGCGCCGCCGATCGCGCACGGATCATCGTCAAAAAGAGACGGCTCTGCTGCGAATGCGAGCAAGCCGAGGATGCCGTTTCGGCTGACGAGACGCTAGCGCATCGCTGCTCTGCAAAAATGCAAAACGTGGCGAGCCGGCCGGCCCACCACGCTTGTGTTTCGTTGCCCGAAACGACGCGGATCGTTCGGGCGGCGCCGGATCAGGCGGCGCGGACGGCGTTGAGGAACTTGCCGACCTCGAGCTTGAGGCGGCTGCTGTCACCCGAGAGCGACTGCGCTGCCGACAGCACCTGGGTCGATGCCGAGCCGGTCTCGTTGGCGCCGTGCTGCACGTCGGTGATATTGGCCGAGACCTGCTGGGTGCCCTGCGCCGCCTGCTGCACGTTTCGGGATATTTCCTGGGTCGCTGCGCCCTGCTCCTCGATCGCTGCGGCGATCGCGGACGAGATCTCCGACAGCCGCTCGATGGTTGAGCCGATGGCGCGGATCGCGTTCACGGAATCGTTGGTCGCGGCCTGGATGCCGGAAACCTGCTGGCCGATCTCGCCGGTCGCCTTTGCGGTCTGCTCCGCGAGCGCCTTCACCTCGGACGCAACCACGGCAAAGCCACGTCCGGCCTCGCCGGCACGCGCCGCCTCGATGGTCGCATTCAGCGCCAGCAGATTGGTCTGGCCGGCGATGGTGTTGATCAGCTCGACCACGTCGCCGATCCGGGCGGCGGCCTTCGACAGCTCCCCGACCCGGTCATTGGTGGCCCGGGCCTGGCTGACGGCATCGCCCGCCATCCGCGCGGACTCCTGCACCTGCCGACTGATCTCGTTGACCGAGGATGACAGTTCCTCTGTTGCGGACGCCACCGACTGAACGTTGGTGGTGGCTTCCTCCGAAGCGGCGGCAACGGTCGTCGCAAGATTCTGCGAGCGCTCGGCGGTCGAGGTCAGCGTGGTCGCGGACGCTTCGAGCTCGTGCGAGGCGGATGCGACGGTTTCGACGATCTCGCCGACCGCGCGCTCAAAACCATCGGCCAACTGAAGCATGTCGGTGCGGCGCTGCGCGGCGGCGCGCGCCTCCATTTCCCTCTGCTCGCGCTCCATCCGGAGCTTGGCAAGGCCGTTGTCCTTGAACACAAGCGCGGTCTTGGCGACGTCGCCGACCTCGTCGCGGCGATCGGTGCCGTGCACCGCGATGTCGTAATGGCCATCGGCAAGCTGCTGCAACATCTCGACGACGGCGCGGATCGGCTTCGCGACACCGTATTGTCCGACGACGAAGCCAAACAGCAGCCCAAGCAGGACCCCCGAAGCCGCGAGCAGGACCAGCAGCTCCGAGGTCGAGGCATATTCCTGCTCGTTGGCCTTCACGTTGTCTCTGACCCGCTGATCCTGGCGATCGGCGACGGCACGAACCTTGGCCTGCAGCTCTTCCGCTGCCGCGCGGCTCTTCATCGCGGCATCCCGCAACGTCGCGGCCGAGTGAGTGAGATCGGCGGCCCGGGCGCCATCGACCGCATCGAGCGTCTGCTTCAGCTGCGCCTGGTAGGCGGACTGCGCGGAGCGTACGCCGGCCAGCAGCGCGATGGTCTGCGGATCCTGCGTCTTGCCGATCTCAACGAGACGCTCGTCGAGCAATTTGAGCTGTTCGTCGATCACACTGCGCGCCGCGAGCCGGTTCTCGTCACGAGGGTCGAGCGCGCTGCGAAACTCGGCGCGATTGATCGCGAGCACGTTCTGGTTGGCGCGCGCCGACAGCAAGGCGCGTTCCGCGGCCCGCGCCGTGACGACGCCGCGCTCGCTCAGCGACTTCAGCGAGGAAATCCCGAGATAAGCGAGCACACCGGCGATGATCGAGAGACCGCCCACAATCGCCAGTATCTTCGTGAGAATGCGGAATCTCGCCAGAAACATCATCCGGGTGCCTCGTTTGGATTGGGAATGGAATTCGCGATTTCTGTGCGGGTGGTCGCGTCGCTTAGCGGCACGTTACTGCGCGTGGAACTACGGTTCGTTAATCATGACTTCCGTGGAACTACTGAGTGCAGCATCGATGCAAAGAAAAATGCCCGGTCTCTCGACCGGGCATCGTTCGATGATCGGAGGTCAGGTCAGCGTCAGGCCGCGCGGACGGCCTCGAGGAACTTGCCGACTTCGAGCTTGAGGCGGTTGCTGTCACCTGAGAGCGACTGTGCTGCCGACAACACCTGACTCGAAGCCGAGCCGGTTTCATTGGCGCCATGCTGCACATCGGTGATGTTGGCCGTGACCTGCTGGGTGCCTTGCGCCGCCTGCTGCACGTTGCGGGAGATTTCCTGCGTCGCTGCGCCCTGTTCCTCGACCGCGGCGGCAATGGTGGACGAGATCTCCGACAGCCGCTCGATGGTCGACGAGATCTCCTTGATCGCGCCGACCGACTCCTGGGTCGCGGTCTGGATGCCGGCGATCTGCTGGCCGATCTCGCCGGTTGCCTTGGCGGTCTGCTCGGCCAGCGCCTTCACCTCGGAGGCCACGACCGCGAAGCCGCGGCCGGCCTCACCGGCGCGCGCCGCCTCGATGGTCGCGTTCAGCGCCAAGAGATTGGTCTGCCCGGCGATGGTGTTGATCAGCTCGACGACGTCGCCGATGCGCGCGGCGGCCTTCGACAGCTCGCTGACGCGATCGTTGGTGGTGCGCGCCTGGCCGACGGCGTCGCCCGCCATCCGTGCCGATTCCTGCACCTGGCGGCTGATCTCGGTGACCGACGACGACAGCTCTTCGGTCGCCGACGCCACCGACTGCACGTTGGTCGACGCCTCCTCGGACGCCGCGGCGACCGAGGTGGTCAGTTCCTGCGAGCGCCGCGCCGTCGACGACAGCGTGCTGGCGGAAGCTTCGAGCTGGGTCGAGGCCGACGACACGGTCTGCACGATCTCGCCGATCATCTGCTCGAAATTGCGGGTGATGGTGTCGACCCGGCGGCCGCGCTCGATCTTGGCTTCGGCATCGGCAGCCGCGGCTTCATCGGCGGCCTTCTTGGCGACCAGGGCTTCCTTGAACACCTGCAGCGTATCGGCCATCGCGCCGATCTCGGTCTTCTCGCCCCGGTGCGGCACGACGGCGGTCAGATCGCCACGGCCCAGCGCCTGCATCGGGCTCACGATCGAGGCAATGCCGGCCGAGATGTCGCGAACGGTGTAGAAGCTGACGCCGACACTGATCAGGATAGCGAGGCCGAGGATCACCGCCACCATCATCAGAGCCGCGCCGTAGTTGCTGGCGGCTTCCTGGCCGGCCTTTTCAGCACCGACGTTGTTGAGCTCGATGTCCTTGTTCAGGATTTCGTCCGCTTCGAGACCGATCTTGTTGACAACCTTGGTGTTGAGCTCGTGCGCCTCATGCGGAAGCTTGCCCGCTTCCTTGCGCGAGATCGCCATCACCTCCTCGGTGCCCTTCCTGTACTTGTCCCAGGTCTCGGACCACTGCCGGTAGAGCGCCCGCTCCTCCGCGGAAGCGATCATGGGCTCATACCTCGCGCGCGCCTTTGTGTTCATCTCGACGACGCTGGCGAGCGTCTTTTCCGCCGCCAGCTTCTCTTCGAGCGTTTCCGAAAGCATGTGTTCGCGGATCACGTTGCGATAGGTGATGACCCCGGCGCGCAGCTCACCCAGCACGCGCACGCTCGGCAACCAGTTGGCCGTGATGTCAGCCGTGCTGGCGTTGATCGCCCGCATATTCCACACGGCAAGCAGGCCCATGCCAGTCAGCGCGACAAGCAGGAACGCAACCGCGGCAATGATCTTGGCGCGGATCGAGAATTTGGCGAACATCGTGGGGTCTCTTGGGTATCGGGCTCGCGAAGCCCAATCGAATGGCTGGGGGCGCGGCGGTGCGCCACAGACATCAAAGCCAGCCCCCCTCCTTAAGTAGGGTTAATTTGCGTACCCGTTGAACTACGGAGATACCCGTCATTCCCGCGACATGATGCGCAAGAGAGCATCAGGATGCGCGGGAGGCGCATCAAGGCATCAATGCCAGCGCATCCGAGAAAAACTCCGGCCCGCCGAAATTGCCCGATTTCAGGGCAAGCACCATCCCGCCCGTGCTGCCACCGACCGCGCGCAGAACCGGCACGCCTGCGGCAATTTCCGCACCAACCAGGAATCCCGGGATGCCCAGGCGATCGACCACGGCGCCAGACGTTTCACCACCGGCAACCACCAGTCTGCGCACGCCCGACTGCACCAACCCCTCCGCGAGGTCGGCCATGGCCTGCTCGATGGCATGTCCAGCCGCATCGCGGCCATGACGCGACTGAAGAGCCGCGACCTGATCCGGGGTCGAACTGCTCGCAATCAGGACCGGCCCCTTCGCAAGCCGCTCCCTGGTCCAGGCGAGCGCGCGCTGCGCCTCGTCCTTGCCCGCGATCACCCGCTCGGGGTCGAGGTGCAGGACCGGCATCACCTTCTCGGCGCTGGCGATCTGGCGCAGGGTCGCCTGCGAACAACTGCCGGCGAGGCACGCCGCCGGCCCGCCGATCGCGGCCGTGGAGATTGCATTTTCGGCAGCCGATCTGGCCTTGCCCGCGGCGACCAGCGCCCGGGCCAGTCCGAGCCCGATCCCCGACGCGCCGACCGAGAGACGGTGATCCAGCGCCACCTGCCCGATGGTCTCGAGGTCGCGGTCGAACACCGCATCGATAATGGCGGCGCCGACGCCGCTACCCGCGAGGTCGGCTAGCTTCGCCCGAACGGCCTCCACGCCGCGCGCGAGCGTCGCGAGATCGACCAGGCCGACCTTGGTCTTGCTCTGGCGCGCCAGCACGCGGACCAGGTTGGAATCATGCATCGGGTTGAGCGGATGGTCCTTCAGCGGGCTCTCGTTCAGCGGCACCGGGCCGACGAACAGATTGCCCTGGTAGACGGTGCGGCCGGTTTCCGGGAAAGCCGGCGTCACCAGCACGATGCTGTCCTTGGAGTCGGCGCGCAATGCGTCCATCACCGGACCGATATTGCCGGCGTCGGTGGAATCGAAGGTCGAGCAGATCTTGAACAGGATGTGGGAAGCGCCGCGGCCGCGCAGCCAGGCCTCCGCCGCGCGCGAGCGCGTCACGGCCAAACTCGCCTCGATCGAGCGGCTCTTCAGCGACACCACGACGGCATCGACCTCGGGCAGCGCGAGATCGTCCGCGGGCACGCCGATGGTCTGCACCGTGCGCAGGCCGGCGCGGGTCAGCGTGTTGGCGAGGTCGGAGGCGCCGGTATAGTCGTCGGCGATGCAGCCTAGTGCGAGCGTCACGATTTTGCTCCGGCATAGGGCTTGAACCAGGCGAGACCATCTGACGTCTTGCCGCGCGGATTGTATTCGCAGCCGACGAAGCCGCCATAGCCGAGCCGGTCCAGTTCGTTGAACAGGAAGGGATAATTCAGCTCCTCGCCGTCAGGCTCGTTGCGCGAGGGGATCGAGGCGATCTGGATGTGGCCGATGATCGGCATCATCTCGCGCAGCCGCACGGTGACGTCGCCATGGATGATCTGGCAGTGATAGATGTCGAATTGCAGCTTGAGGTTCGGGATACCAAGCTCATTGATGACATCGCGCGCGAAGATGAAGTCGTTGAGGAAGTAGCCGGGCACGTTGCGCGGATTGATCGGCTCGATCACGACGTCGAGGCCGTGCGGCGCGAAGAACTCGGCGGCATAGGCGACCGATTTGCGAAACGCCGCAACCGCTTTGGCATCGCTGCGATCGGCAATCCCGGCCATCAGGTGCACCCGCTTGACGCCGGTCGCCTGCGCATAGGGCAGCGCGGTGTTCAGGCTCGCTTGCAAATCGGCGAAGCGATCCGGCAGCGCAGCAAAGCCCTTCTCGCCGGCGTTCCAGTCGCCCGGCGGCAGGTTGAACAGCGCCTGCGTCAGCCCGGCGCCTTTCAGCCGCTTGCCGACCTCCTCGGCCGGATGGTCGTACGGAAACAGGAATTCGACCGCGGTGAAGCCCGCCTTCGCCGCGGCGTCGAAGCGGTCGAGGAACGGGACCTCGTTGAACATCATGGTGAGGTTGGCAGCAAAGCGGGGCATTGCAGGATCCTCTTATTTCGCGCCGGGAAGCTTGGTGCCGGTGACCTGCGCATACATCCGCGCCACCGATGCGTCGTCGTCACGGCCCATGCCGGCCGCCGCCGTCATCAGGAACATCTGCAGCGCCGCGGCCGACACCGGCACCGGGAAGCGCGCACTGCGCGCCATGTCCTGGATGATGCCGAGGTCTTTCACGAAAATCTCCACCGCGCTGCGCGGCGCGTAGTCGCCGTCGAGCACATGCGGCATGCGGTTCTCGAACATCCAGGAATTGCCGGCGGAGGCCGTGATCACCTCATAGACCTTGCGGATGTCGAGGCCCTGCTTGGCGGCGAAGGCGATCGCCTCCGAGGCGGCCGCGATGTGCACGCCGGCCAGCAGCTGATTGATCATCTTGAACGCGGCGCCTTGGCCTGCGGCATCGCCGAGCTCGTAGAGTTTTGCCGCCATTGCATCCAGCGCCGGCCGCGCCTTCGCGAACGCCGCAGCGCTACCGGAGGCGAGGATCGTCAATTCACCCTCCGCCGCGCGTTGCGCACCGCCGGAGATCGGGGCATCGAGATAATGCCGGCCGGTCGTCTCCAGCTGTTTTGCGAGACGCCGCGCGATATCGGGATCCATGGTCGCGGAGGAAATGAAAACCGCGTCCTTGGCCAGGGTCTCGGCGGCGCCGTCCTTACCGAACAGGATCGCTTCGGTCTGCGCCGCATTGACCACCACGCTGACGACGATATCGGCATCCCGGGCCGCTTCGGCCGGCGTTTTCGCGCCCTTGCCGCCGTCGGCCACGAAGCGCGCGACGGTATCGGCCGAAACGTCGCAGCCGGTCACGACAAAGCCGGCGCGCTTGAGCGAGGTCGCCATGCCGTATCCCATCGAGCCCAGCCCGATGACGGCGACGTGTGGTGTTGCGGAACTGGACATGCCGGCGATCCCTGAACATTTTTGGTTGTTTGAGCATTTTCGGAAAACCGGCTTTCACCCTTCCCGATCATGCGCGTTGTTGCTTGCCTATCACGGCTTGGCCGCGCTGCCAAAGCATGAGACAAAGCTGAAAACGGATGGCGGCAAAGTTGGCGCCAAGAGCGACCGGAAGAGCGAACCGGATGAGCGAAACAAAGCTTCGTGAAGACATCTGCCGCTTCGGCCGCTCGCTGTTCGAGCGCGGGCTGACGCCGGGCTCCTCGGGCAATATCAGCGTCCGGCTCGACGACGGCGGCTGGCTGGTGACGCCGACCAATGCCTCGCTCGGCTTCCTCGATCCGGCGAAAATGTCGCGGCTCGACGGCAACGGCCGGCTGGTCTCCGGCGATGCCCCGACCAAGGAAGTGCCGTTGCACACCGCGCTCTACCAGACGCGCGCGAGCGCCGGCGCCGTGGTGCACCTGCACTCGACCCATTCGGTCGCGCTGTCGATGCTGCCCGAGATCGACCCGCGCGCCGCACTGCCGGCGATGACGGCCTATTACGTCATGAAATGCGGCCAAACCGCGCTGGTGCCCTATTATCGCCCCGGCGACCCCGCCGTGGCCGATGCGATCAGGGGGCTGGCCGGGAAATATTCATCGGTACTGCTCGCCAATCACGGCCCCGTCGTCTCCGGCGACACGCTGGAAGCGGCCGTGTTCGCGACCGAGGAGCTGGAAGAAACCGCCAAACTCTATCTGCTGCTGCGCGGGCTGAACCCGCGCTATCTCTCGCCCGAACAGGTGGCGGATTTGACCAGAACGTTCGGGCTCGTACTGCCGGATCATGGGCACGATCATGATTGAGGAATCGATCAAAGGAACGAAGATCGCCATCGAATATCTGGCAGATCACCCCCATTTCCTGCCAACCGTCGCGGCTTGGCAGCAAGCCGAGTTTGGCTATCTCACTCCCGCCGCCACATTCGAAGACCGAACCGAGAGGCTTCGCCGATCGCTCCAACACGACGCCCTGCCGATGGCGTTCATCGCGTTGTCCGGGACCGGAACACTGCTCGGATCGGCCGGTATTCTTGCCGCGACTATCACTCACAAGCATCTGACGCCTTGGCTGTCCTCGGTCTACGTGCCTGACGAACACCGAGGGCAAGGTATCGCATCCGTATTGAGCATGCGCGCCATCGACGAAGCGGCAAGGCTCGGATTTGACCGGCTCTACCTATTCACGCCGCGCAGCGAGACGATGTACGCCCGGCTGGGCTGGAGAACGTTCGAACGGATTGAGTACAACGGCACTCCCCTCGCTCTCATGGAAAGAAACGTATCGTCGCAGCTACCGTAGCGGGGGATACGGGCCCCGGATGTCGCTTCGCTCATCCGGGCTACGGGAGCTACCGGGTCGCCCTCACTAGATTAGGCAAAGGTGAGATATGCGGAGGAAAGTCATGATGAGGTTCTTGAGCGTGACGTTCGTGGTTCTGCTCATCGACGGTATGGCAGGATCGACTGCACGGGCCGAGCAGTCCTTGCAGGACCTGCTGGCGATCCAACTGCGCGCACAGGGCTATACCTGCGACAAGCCGCTCAAGGCCGAGAGAGACGACAAGCTCTCGAAGCCCGATAACGAGGCCTGGACGCTGACATGCAGCAACGCGACCTACCGCGTCACCCGCGTGCCCGACCTTGCCGCGAAGGTCGAAAAGGTCGAAGAGGGTAAGGAACAGGGCAAGTAGGCTGTTGGCTGCAACAGCGGCTCGTTCGAGCTACACGCCACACGCACCGGCGTCATCCTGAGGTGCGAGCGAAGCGAGCCTCGAAGGATGGGCCACAAGTGCTTGCGGCCATCCTTCGAGGCGCGCCGAAGTGGGCGCGCACCTCAGGATGACGCCTGCGTACGTGGAGGCGTTGCAAAAGCTACAGCCCCAGATACGCCTTGCGCACGTCGGGATTGCCGCTGATCTCGGCCGCGGTGCCCTGCATCAAGACGCGGCCGGTTTGCAGGATGTAGGCGCGGTCGGCGATCTCGAGGCATTCGGCCATACGCTGCTCGACGATCAGGACCGTCATGCCGGCGTCGCGGATGCGCTTCACGGCCTGGAAGATCTCATCCACCAGTTTCGGCATGATGCCCTGCGACGGCTCGTCGAGCATCAGGAGCCGCGGCCGCGTCATCAGCGCGCGGCCGATCGCGAGCATCTGCTGCTCGCCGCCGGACAGGGTCTCGGCACGCTGCTCGAGCCGCTCGCCGAGCCGCGGGAACAGCTTGAAGACCAGATCGAGCGGCGCATCGCGGTCGGACTGGCTGCGATAGAGATAGCTGCCGAGCCGCAGATTGTCGCTCACCGAGAGCCGCGGAAACAGCCGCCGGTTCTCCGGCACGAAGGCGATGCCTTCAGCCGTGATGACGTGCTGCGGCTGGCCGTCGATGCGCTTGCCGTCGAAGGTGACGGTGCCGGCGCGCGGGCGCTCGGCGCCGGCGATCGATTTCAAAAGCGTCGACTTGCCCGCGCCGTTGGCGCCGGCGACGCAGACGATCTCGCCCTTGGTGACGTCGATCGACACCGAGGAGATCGCGACCAGGCCCTGATAGGCGGTGGTGACTTCACGCACCGACAGCATGACGATCCCCGAGATAGGCGGAAATGACTTCCGGATTGCGGACGACCTCGTTGGGCTTGCCCTCGACCAGCACCTTGCCGAGATTGAGCACGATGGCGCGGTCGACCAGCGGCATCACGATTTCCATCACATGCTCGACCATCAGCACGGTGACGCCGGTGGCGCGCACCTTGCGCACCAGCTCGACGCCGGTCTGTGCCTCGACCGGCGTCAGGCCGGTGAGGACTTCGTCGAGCAGCAAGAGCTTCGGCTCGGTCGCCAGCGCACGCGCGACTTCGAGCCGGCGCTTCTCCGACGGCACGAGATCGGCGGCAAGCTTGTCGGCCCGCGCGGCAAGGCCGCAGAATTCGAGCACCTCATAGGCCTTCTGCCGCGCGATCCGCATCTTGGTGTTGCGGATCAGCGCGCCCACGATGACGTTGTCGATCACGGTCATGGTCTCGAAGCTCTTGACCACCTGGAAGGTGCGCCCGACGCCGCGCTGGCAGCGTTCCGCCGCCGGCAGCCTTGTGACGTCCTCGCCGTCGAAGATGATCGAGCCCTGGGTCGGCGGCAGCACGCCCGCGATCAGGTTGAACAGCGTCGACTTGCCGGCACCGTTCGGGCCGATCAGGCCGACGATCTCGCCGCGCCCGACCGAGATCGAGACGTCGCTGTTGGCGACGAGGCCGCCGAAGCGCTGCCAGACGCCGCGCGTTTCAAGCAGCGCCGTCATCGCGCGGCCTCCTTGCGCCAAGAGAACATGCTGACCAGACCACGCGGCAGCGCCAGCGAGATCGCGACGATCAGCGCGCCATAGACGATGAGGTCGACGCCGCGGCCGGACCCGCCGATGAACGAGCGCGTCAGCTCGGTGAGCGGGATCAGGATCACCGCCCCCAGGACCGGGCCCCACAAGGTGCCGATGCCCCCGAGCACGGCAGGCAGTGCCATCAACAGGGAGAACTGAAAGCCCATCACGCTCTCGGGATCGATATAGGACACGAACTGGGCGTAGAAGCTGCCGCCGACCGCGACCAGGAAGGCCGAGACCGCCGCCGCGCCCATCTTGGAGTTGAACACGACCACCCCGAGGCTTTCGGCGGCATCGGGATTGTCCTTCACCGCACGCCACCAATAGCCCCATTTGGAATCTTCCAGCCACCAGGTGACGAACCAGGCGATGCAGGCCAGCGCCAGCGCAAAATAGAAGTACGGCAGTTTCGAGCGGGTGAACTGGAACTTCAGCCAGCTGTCGCCGCGCACCGGAATGTCGATGCCGAGGGCTGCGCCCGCCCAATCCCAGTTCTGGATCAAAACCAGCGCAATCTCGGCGATCACGATGGTCGCGATCACGAAGTAATGCCCGCGCAGGCGGAAGCAGGGATAGCCGAGCGCCATCGCGATCACGGCCGAGATCGCCCCGCCCGCCAGCATGCCGAACCACGGCAATACGCCGAACTTGGTGAACAGGAGCGCGGTGGTGTAGGCCCCGAGCCCAAAATACAGTGCATGGCCGAGCGAGATCTGCCCGCAATAGCCGGACAGGATGTTCCAGCTCTGCGACAGCGCGGCATACATCAGGGTCAGCACCATGATGTTCTGGACGTAGACGTCCTTGACGAACAGCGGCACCAGCGCGGCGATCACCGCAAGGCAGGCCGCCATGATCAGGTCACGCCTGCGGCGTTGGGCGAAGTGGGTGTCCATCACATCGATCCGAACAGGCCACGCGGGCGGATGAAGACGACCAGCAGATAGACGGCGTAGATGCCGACCGATTTCAGCGACGGCGGCAGGATCAGCGCGGTGGTCGCCTCCACCAGGCCGACGATGATGCCGCCGGCAAAGGCACCGAACACGCTGCCGAAGCCGCCGAGCGCCACGGTGACGTAGGCGATCAGGGCAAACGACGCGCCGACGTCGGGATAGATGTAGAAGAAGATCGCCATGATGGCGCCGGCAAGTCCGACCAAAGCCGCGCCGAGCCCCCAGCCGAGCGCGAACACCCGGTTCTTGTCGATGCCGACGAGGGCCACCGCGCCGGCATCCTCGCGGGTTGCCTCGAGCGCGCGGCCGAAATCGGTGCGATTGATGAAGAAATAGAGCGCGACGAAGGCCGCGATCGACAGCAGCGCGCCGATCAACTGCGGCTCCGGCAGATAGATGCCGGCGATCGACACCGTCTTGCCGCCGAGCCAGGAGTTGGTGACGCTGCGGTAGTCGGGCGTGAAGAAGAACTGGGCGAGGCCCCGCATCACGATCGCAAGGCCGAAGGTCGAGAAGATCTGCACCATGCCGGCATTGGCCTTGGCGCGCATCGCGAAGCGGACCACCAGCAGATAGACCACCGCGCCGAACACGAACAATGCCGCGGCGACCAGCGGCGCCGCGAGCAAGGGATCGATCGCGAAGAACGCGAACAGGAAGAAGGTCACGTACATCGCGATCATCAGGAACTCGCCGTGCGCGAAGTTCACGACGTCCATCAATCCGAAGATCAATGCGAGGCCCGCGGCGATCAATCCGTAGAGCAACCCCATCAGCAGGCCGCTCGCCAAACTCTGGATAATGGTCTCGGCTGTCACCGCTGACGCTCCGTGCGGAACTCGCTATCGCCATCCGCCGTCATTGCGAGCGAAGCGAAGCAATCCATCGCACCGCAACAGGAAAGAATGGATTGCTTCGTCGCTTCGCTCCTCGCAATGACGGAACTAGCGCCTCTCTTTGTGATCGTCTCAGCTGTCACCGTCGTCTGCCCCCTCTAGCGTCCGACCGATCAGCTGTTCATCGGCCAGATCGCCTCGGAGACGGCGGCCTGTTCCGGGAAGATCGTCACGAAATTCTTCGCGGAATATTGCAGCAGCACCGGATCGGCGAAGTTGTTCTGCCCCATCTCGTCGAACTTGACGCGCCGCCACGGCATGATGGTGACATCGCCCGGCATGTCGGTCGCGACCAGCGCCTCGCGGATCTTTTCGCCGTCGGTCGACTTGGCGCGGTTGATGGCATCGGCCATGATGATGAGACCCATGAACTGGCGCGACGAATAGTCGTTGAAGTCCTTGCCCGACTTGGCGCGGAACATCTCATTGATCAGACCGACCATCGGCCGCTTCTGCGCCAGGTCGAGCGAGAAGCTGCCGCGCGAGATCACGCCCTCGAGCTTGTCGCCGACCGCATCATAGGTCGCCTTTTCCGAGAAGCCGGCGTCCTGCGCCATGATGTTCTTCGGCTTGTAGCCGAGCTCGGCCATGGTCTTGACCAGGAGGATCGCGTCGGTGGTGTAGCTCGACGGCATCAGCACGTCGGCATTCGCCGCCTTGAGCTGCTGCACCTCGGCGGTCAGCGACGGCGAGTTGGCGCGATACTTGATGTCGCTGACGATCTTGTAGCCGCGCTCATTGGCGAGCTTGGTCTGGGCGTTCGCCGAATCGGTGCCGAAGATGGTGTCCTCGTGGAACAGCGCCAGCGTCTCGATCTTCTGGCCCTTCTTCTTCATCGCATCGAAGAAATCGAACATCGCGGCCGAGAACATCTCGTCATGCGGCGAGGCGCGGAAATAATACTTCAGGCCGCGGCGATGCAGGCTCGGCGAGGAATTGTCGGCCGAGATGAACGGGACGCCGTAGCGCTCGCAGGTCTGGCTGACGGTGACGGCGACCGCGCTCTGATAGGTGCCGACGACGGCGCAGACCTTCTCCTGGGTGATCAGGCGCTCGGTCTCGGCGCGGCCCTTCTGCGGATCGGCCTGGTGGTCGGCGAACACCAGCTTGACCTTGGCGCCGCCGAGGCCGGACAGGCCCTCGCCCTTGGCGAGCGGCAGCGCGAAATCGTAGTTCTTGTTGATGATGTCGGCCGCGGTGTTGAAGGCATGCTGCGCGTCGACGCCGATCGCGGCGCTGGAGCCGGACAGCGGATAGATCACGCCGATTGCCACTTCGCTTGTTTGCGCGCGTGCGGCCATCGGACCGAGCGCAGCGGCGGCAGTGGCACCCAGCAATACGTTACGGCGAGAGATCGTCATCGAAATTTCCCCTTCAGCTTTGTTCTTATCGATGTGATGCTTGTAGCGCGCAGTAAAGCCTCAATGAATTGCACGAATTGCCTATTCAGAGCACAGCGAGCTGCTTGTTCCTGAGATCGGTCACCAGCATCAGCCCCGGCGCATGCGTGATGGCGAACGGCACCTTCGCAGCTGCGATCACCGATTGCGGCGTCACGCCACAGGCCCAGAACACCGGGATCTCGTCATCGGCCACCGGCACCGCATCGCCATAATCGGGCTTGGCGATATCCTTGATGCCGATCGCATGCGGATGGCCGAGATGCACCGGTGCGCCGTGCACCGACGGGAAGCGCGAGGTGATCTGCACCGCGCGGATCGCATCCGCCGGCTTGAACGGGCGCATCGACACCACCATCGGTCCCGCGAACGGCCCGGACGGCTTGCAGGCGATATTGGTCCGGTACATTGGCACACGCAGATTGCGCTCAATGTGACGGATCGGCAGCCCCTCTTCCAGCAGCGCCTCCTCGAACGAATAGGAGCATCCGAGCACGAAGGTGACGAGATCGTCGCGCCAGTATTTGGTGATGTCGGTCGGCTCGTCCGCCACCTCGCCGTCGCGCCAGACCCGGTAGCGCGGCACGTCGGTGCGGATGTCGAGGTCGGGGCCGAGCGCCGGGATGCGGGGATCGCCGACGTCGGACATGCCGATGATCGGGCACGGCTTCGGATTGAGCTGGCAGAACCGGTGGAAGGCGCCGGCGAGCTTCTCCGGCAGGATCGCCAGATTGCCCTGGACGAAGCCGTTGGCGAGACCGGCCGTCGTGGCCGACGCCTCGCCGTCACGGCAGGCGCGCCGCGCTTCGACGCTCGCCAGCCCTGGCTCCCCCAGCCTTGGCTCCCCTTGAGATCGCTGCACTGCCGCAAAAACAGTCATGGGGTTCTCCTGCCCATAATCTCGACAAGGACAAACCAACACTAAGCGTGATATAATGTCTAATCGTCCTTTCTAATCAAAATCGATAAAGCAAATTTATCGATCGGGAACTTGCTTCCATGACGGACTTCCGCTCGATCGAAACATTTCTCTGGGTGGTCAAGCTCGGCAGCTTCCGCGGCGCCGCCCAGCGGCTCAACACCACCCAACCGGCGATCTCCCAGCGCATTGCCCAGCTCGAGCGCGAGATGGGCGTCAAGCTGCTCAACCGCGACCACCGGGTGGCCTCGCCGACGCCGAGCGGGCGGCTGATGCTGATCTATGCCGAGAAACTGATCGGCCTGCGTTCGGAGATGATGGCCGAGGTCGGCGACCGTTCGGCGATGCGCGGCGCGCTGCGGCTCGGTGTCGCGGAGACCATCGTGCACACCTGGCTGCCGCGGCTGGTGAAGAGCGTCAACGAGATCTACCCGAACCTGTCGCTGGAGATCGAGGTCGACATCACGCCGAATTTGACACCGCGGCTGCTGGCGCAGGAGATCGAACTCGCCTTCGTGCTCGGACCGGTCTCCGCCTCCGGCGCGCACAACCATGTGCTGTGCGATTATCCGATCGGTTTCCTGGCGAGCCCGTCGCTCGGCCTCGGCTCTGGCCCGGTTGCGCGGCAGGACCTGGCGCGGTTTCCGATCATCACTTTTCCGCGCAAGACCCAGCCTTACGAGACCGTGCGCGCACTGTTCAATGCACCCGATCTGCCGCCGATCCGGCTGCACGCCTCCACCTCGCTCGCGACCGTGATCCACATGGCCAATGAAGGGCTTGGCATTGCGGTGATTCCGTCGGCGATCGTCGAGAACGAGCTTGCCGACGGGCGCTTGCAGCTGCTCGACACCGACCTCAAGCTGCCGCCCCTCACCTTCACCGCGAGCTGGCTCGCCTCCCCCGATGCGGTCGCCATCGAGCGCGTCGCCAATCTCGCCAGGCAGATCGCGCAGACCAGCGTGGCGGTTGACGGCGCGAGAGTGGCGCGTCATTGACGATTGCCGGACAATCAACCGTCATTCCGGGGCGGCTCGAAGAGCCGAACCCGGAATCTCGAGATTCCGGGTTCGATGCTGACGCATCGCCCCGGAATGACAGATGGAATGGACTGACTGACATGAGCCGAGCCGCAACCAACCTGCAGATCGATTCCGCCCGCCTCTGGGGCACCATCCATGAAACCGCGCAGTTCGGTGCAACGCCAAAGGGCGGCGTGCGGCGGCTGACCTTGAGCGCCGAGGACAAGCAGGTGCGCGACTGGTTCCGCAAGGCCTGCGAGGACGCCGGCCTGGACGTGCATGTCGATGCGCTCGGCTCGATGTTCGGCCTGCGCAAGGGCCGGGACATGTCGAAGCCGCCGATCGGCGTCGGCTCGCATCTCGACACCCAGCCGACCGGCGGCAAATATGACGGCATCCTCGGCACACTGGCCGCGCTCGAAATGGTGCGCACGCTGAACGACGCAGGGATCGAGACCGAGTTGCCGATCTGCATCTGCAACTGGACCAACGAGGAAGGCTCGCGCTTCGCGCCGGCGATGATGGCCTCGGCCGCCTATGTCGGCGATTTCACCACCGACGACATCCTGTCGCGCAAGGACGCCGAGGGCGTCACGGTGGCACAGGCGCTGGACTCGATCGGCTATCGCGGCGATGCCCCGGTCGGCCGCCAGAAGTTCTCAGGCTTCGTCGAGTTGCATATCGAGCAGGGTCCGATCCTGGAGGCCGAGGGCAAGACCATCGGCGTGGTCGATTCCGGCCAGGGCGTGCTGTGGTACGACGGCAAGATCGTGGGCTTCGAGAGCCATGCGGGATCGACCCCGATGCCGCTGCGCCGCGATGCGCTGGCAACGCTGTCGGAGATCGTGCTGGCGATGGAAAGCATCGCCAGGAAGCACGGCCCGAAGGCGGTCGGCACCATCGGCGAGGCTGTCATCGCCGCGCCCTCGCGCAACGTCATCCCCGGCGAGATCGCCTTCACGGTGGATTGCCGCAGCGCCGATGCCGCGATCATGGACGCGCTGGATCGCGACCTGCGCGCCGCGGTCGCCGAGATCGCAGCAAAGCGCAAGGTCGAGGTCCAGCTCGACCTGGTCTGGCGCAAGGCGCCGACGCATTTCGATCCGAAGCTGGTCGACGCGGTCGAGAACGCGGCCAATCAGCTCGGCTATTCGCATCGCCGGATCACCTCCGGCGCCGGCCACGACGCCTGCAACCTCAACACGGTGATGCCGGCCGCGATGGTGTTCGTGCCCTGCAAGGACGGCATCAGCCATAACGAGCTGGAAGATGCTACGCAGACCGACTGCGCCGCCGGCGCCAACGTCCTGATGCATACGGTGCTGGCGCTCGCCGGCGTCGCATCCTGATCTTCATATCTCCCCTTCGATGGAGGCTTTCGTGCGCGCAGTGTTTGTCGACGCCAATGAATCGCTCGCTGTCATCACCGAGCGCCTGGAGAAACCCGGCGATCCCAGGATGCGGATCAACCGCAACCCGGACATCAAGCCCGAGGACTATCCGGCGGTGCTCGACGGCGCCGAGATCGCGGTGGTCGATCACACGGCTTTGCCGACCGATGTCGCAAAGAAATGCACCGGCCTGAAGCACGTCGTGTTCCTCGGCACCGGCGCGCGCAGCTACATGAACCCGGAAGAGCTCGCCGAGCTCGGCATCTCCGTGCATTTGATCAAGGGCTATGGCGACACCGCGGTCGCGGAATCCGCGATCGCGCTGATGTGGTCGTCGGCGCGGGTGATCGCGCAGATGGACCGCGAGATGCGCGCGGGCAACTGGCTGCGCGAGGACGGCATGCAGCTCACCGGCAAGACGCTTGGCCTCGTCGGCTTCGGCGGCATCGCCGCCGAGGTCGCCCGCATCGCGCTCGGCAGCGGCATGAAGGTGATCGCCTGGAACCGGTCGCCGAAGGGCCATCCCGGCGTCGAATTCACCGAGCTCGACACGGTGCTGGCGAGCAGCGACGTGGTCTCGCTCCATCTGCTGCTCAACGACGAGACCCGCGGCCTGATCACGCGCGACAAGATCGCGAAGATGAAAAAGGGCGTGGTGCTGATCAACACCGCCCGCGGCGCCATCGTCGACGAGCAGGCGATGATCGATGCGCTCAATTCCGGCCACATCCGCCACGCCGGCCTCGACGTCTACAACATCGAGCCGCTGCCGAAGGATCATCCGCTGACAAAAATCCCGAACGTGACGCTGTCGGCGCACTCCGCGTTCCGCACGCCCGAGGCGAGCGAGAATTTGATCCACGCGGCATGGGAGCATTGCCGCAGGATCGTGAAGGGATAATCTCCACCGTCGTCCCGGCCAAGCGAAGCGCGAGCCGGGACCCATAACCACCGCTTCGCGTTGTGGCGACGGCCTGGGGCCACAGCGAGCCCTAACAACAAGGCCCGGTGGTTATGGGTCCCTGCTTCCGCAGGGACGACAGCGCAGGGTTGGGCAACGAGCTACCCTCTCCCACAAGGGGAGAGAGTGAGACCAATCAATCCACCATCTCCGCGACCGCCTTGCCGCACGCCGTGGTGTCGGCATTGCCGCCGAGATCGCGGGTGCGCAGCGTACGTTCGCCGAGGGTGCGTTCGATCGCGCCGACGATGGCATCCGCGGCCTGCTTCTCGCCGAGATGCTCGAGCATCATCGCGCCCGACCAGATCATGCCGATCGGGTTGGCGATGCCTTGGCCCGCGATGTCAGGCGCCGAGCCGTGGACCGGCTCGAACACCGAGGGGAAGTCGCCTTCCGGATTGATGTTGCCCGACGGCGCGATGCCGATCGTGCCGGTGCAGGCCGGGCCGAGGTCGGAGAGGATGTCCCCGAACAGGTTGGAGCCGACCACGACGTCGAACCAGTCCGGATGCAGCACGAAGTTCGCGGTCAGGATGTCGATGTGGTACTTGTCCCACTTCACGCCGGGATACTTCTTGGCCATCGCCTCCACCCGCTCGTCCCAATAGGGCATGGTGATGGAGATGCCGTTCGACTTGGTCGCCGAGGTCAGGTGCTTCTTCGGCCGCGACTGCGCCAGGTCGAACGCGAATTTCAGGATGCGGTCGACGCCGGTGCGGGTCATCACGGTCTGCTGGGTGACGAATTCGCGGTCGGTGTCCGGGAACATGCGGCCGCCGACCGAGGAATATTCACCCTCGGTGTTCTCGCGCACCACCCAGAAATCGATGTCGCCGGGCTTGCGGTTCGCCAGCGGCGACGGCACGCCGGGCATCAGCCGCACCGGGCGCAAATTGACGTACTGGTCGAACTCGCGGCGGAACTTAATCAGCGAGCCCCAGAGCGAGACATGATCCGGGATCTTGGCAGGCCAGCCGACCGCGCCGAAATAGATCGCGTCATGCTTGCCGATCTGGCCCTTCCAGTCGGCGGGCATCATCTCGCCGTGCTTCTCGTAATAGTCGTAGGAGGCGAAGTCGAAATGGTCGAACTTCACGTCGACGCCGTGCTTCTTCGCCGCCGCCTCGATGACGCGCAGGCCCTCCGGCATCACTTCCTTGCCGATGCCGTCGCCGGGAATGACCGCAATCCGATATTGCTTCTTGCTCATCGAGAACACCCTTGTGATTTGCCCGGCCGGCAATGCCGCCTATCCTGATGGCCCTGCAATGGACCAAACTTCGCGCGAGCGCAACGCTGCAGTGCAGTGTTGACCGCCGCGCGACCCTGCCCCACCAAATTCGCCGACATTCGTTCCTTCCAACCAGCGAGACATCCCATGGATCTACATCTGCGCGGCAAGCGTGTCCTGATCACCGGCGCCTCCAAGGGCATTGGCGCGGCCGCCGCCGAAGCCTTTGCCGAGGAAGGCGCCAATCTGCTGCTCGCGGCCCGCAACGGCGACCAGCTCAAGGCGCTCGCCGAGCGGCTGCGCTCCGCGCACCAGATCGATGCCGCGATCAGCGTGGTGGACCTGCGCAAATCCGAGGACCTCGCGCGGCTGGCCAGGGAGGCCGCCGACATCGACATCCTCGTCAACAATGCCGGCGACATCCCCGGCGGCTCGATCGACAAGATCGACGAGGCGACCTGGCGGCACGCCTGGGAGCTCAAGGTGTTCGGCTACGTCAATTTGACGCGCGCGATCTATGCCCAGATGAAGGCGCGCGGCGGCGGCGTTGTTGTCAACGACATCGGCGCGGCCGGCGAGAAGTTCGACGCCAACTACATCTGCGGCAGCGCCGGCAATGCGGCGCTGATGTCGTTCACCCGCGCGCTCGGCGGCAAGAGCCTCGCCGACAATATCCGCGTCGTCGGCATCAATCCCGGCCCTGTCGGTACCGACCGCCACATCACGCTGCTCAAGACCCGCGCCAAGAACCAGTTCGGCGACGAGAACCGCTACAAGGAATTCCAGAAGGGCCTGCCGCTCGGCCGTCCCGCGCATGCGCGCGAGATCGGCGACCTGATGGCGTTCCTGGCCTCTGATCGCGCGGGGTATACGTCGGGCGTGATCTACACGGTGGATGGCGGGCTGACGTCGGGGTGGGGCTAACGTCACCACTTGCCGCGACGTCATCCTGAGGAGCCGCGAAGCGGCGTCTCGAAGGATGGGCCACGGGCTGCGTCATCCTTCGAGGCTCGCAAGAGCTCGCACCTCAGGATGACGCGGTCCGCTCAAACAACTGCCGGATCAGCGTCGTGATCCGGCCCTGCGGCGCCAGCATCTGGTTCATGATCGAGAAATGATCGGCGCCGGGGACCTCCTCATAGGTCACCGGCAAGCCGTAGCGGGCGCGATGACCGGCGAAATCGGCGGTCTGCTTGCGCAGCAACGGCAGTTCGGCACTGCCGACCACCAGCGACAGCGGCTTTGCCGTGCCGCCTTGCTGCATCATGGGCGAATTGCGCCGTGAGGCGGCTTCGTCGAGTCTGAGCTTCTCGTTGAGGTAGGAATGCCTGATCGGCTCGAGGTCATAGATGCCCGAGATCGCCATCCCGGCCCGGACATGGGCATTCGACAAAGCCATCGATGTCAGATGGCCGCCGGCTGACCAGCCGGACACGACGATGCCATCGGCAGCGGCACCGAGTCCGGGCGACTGCCCGGCAAGAAAATCGATGCCCGCGTGAATCTCGGCGACGATCTCATCGAGCGTCGCATCGGGCGCCAGCGTGTAGCCGATCAGGGCGACATTGATGCCGTGCGCCATCGGCCCTTCGGCAAAGACCGTGAACACCTCCTTGGCGCGGGTCTGCCAATAGCCGCCGTGGATGAACAACAGCGTCGGCGCGCCGTCGCGGACTTTGAGGAAATCGATCCGGTTGCGCTCGCGCGGCCCGTACCGGAGGTCGAGATAATCGGGATGCTTCTGCCGCAGCGCGGCGGAACGCTGCTCCCAGCCGGCGGCAATCTCGGCACTGCCCTTGACGGCGACGCCATTGTTCAAGCCGAGGTCGCGCTCCTGCTGGCTCATCGCGCGCCAGTCCAGCGCGGAAAACAACGCTGCCATCCCTGCCTCTTCGGTTCTCGTCGCATTGCCACGACGGCAGGAAATGTTCTACAGCACAAGGAAACAGAAGACATAGGAGCAACGGCGCATGGCTGGTCAGGGCTTGGTGAAGGAAACGGCGTGTGCCGTCGTCGAGAAACTGAAAGCCGGCGAGGTCACGCCGCTCGATCTGCTCGACGTGCTGGAACAGCGCATCGCCGAGGTTGACGGCAAGGTCAACGCGCTGCCAATCCTCTGCTTCGACCGCGCCCGCAGCCACGCCAAGGCGCTGATGCAGAAACCGGCCGGCGAGCGCGGCCTGCTCGCGGGCCTTCCTGTTCCGATCAAGGATCTCACCGCCGTCTCCGGCGTGCTGACCACGCTGGGTTCGCCGATCTTCAAGGACAACGTCCCGGCGAAGTCCGACATCCTGGTCGAGCGCCTCGAACAGAACGGCGGCGTGATCTACGCCAAGTCGAACACGCCGGAATTCGGCGCCGGCGCCAACACCTTTAACGAGGTGTTCGGCCCGACCCGCAATCCCTGGGACACCTCGCGCTCGGCGGCCGGCTCGTCCGGCGGCGCGGCAGCAGCATTGGCGAGCGGCACCGCATGGCTCGCGCACGGCTCCGACATGGGCGGCAGCCTGCGCAATCCGGCGAGCTTCTGCGGCATCGTCGGCCTCCGGCCATCGATCGGCCGCGTCGCGCAGACGCCGAAATTCGGCGTCGACCGCACGCTCGGCCAGCAGGGGCCGATGGCGCGCAATGTCGAGGACCTCGCATTGCTGCTCGACGCGATGAGCGGCGAGCACGCCGCCGATCCGCTGTCGCTCCCCTCACTGCCGACGTCGTTCCTGTCGGCGGCGCGCTCGAACCAGAAGCCCAAGCGCATCGCCTACTCGCCCGATTTCGGCATCACGCCCGTCGATCCCGAGGTCAAGGCCGTGACACGCAAGGCGGCGGAGCGTTTCGCGGAAGCCGGCGCAATCGTCGAAGAGGCATCTCCCGATTTCAGCGAAGCCCATGAGTGCTTCCACGTGCTGCGCGCATTCGATTTCGCGATCACCAAGGCCGAACTGCTGCGCACCAAGCGCGATCTGCTGAAGCCCGAGGTGATCTGGAACATCGAGGAAGGACTGAAGCTCACGGTCGAGAAGCTCGAACGCGCCGAGGCGCAGCGCGTCGCGATAACGCAGCGCGCGCTCGAATTCTTCGACAAGTATGACCTGCTGCTTGCACCCGCGACCATCGTGCCGCCGTTCCCGGTCGAGCACCGCTATGTCGCCGAGTGCGACGGCAAGAAGTTCGACAATTACGTCGAATGGCTCGGCATCGTCTATGCGATCACGCTGGCCTGCTGCCCGGCGCTGTCGCTGCCCTGCGGCTTCACTGCATCAGGCCTGCCGATCGGCCTGCAGATGGTGGCGAAGCCCCGCGCCGAGGCGCAGCTTCTGGCCGGCGCGAAAGTGCTCGAGGATATTCTGGGCGTGCGCGACACCACCCCGATCGATCCGCGGCCGCCGCGATAAGGCGGCCTACGCCTGGTCTTCCGTCGCCTGCAGCGCGACTGACAGTGCGAGCTTGGTCTGCTCGACGATCTCGTCCATCAGCTCCTCGCGGCTGATCTGGGCGACCTCGCCGGTGAGCAGGCCCTGCTCGGCAAGCATCACGATGCCGTGCAGACCAGCCCAGATCTTCAACGCCTGCCGCTCGCGCAACAGCCCGACGGCCGGCGCCTCGAACGACTCGATCAACAGCGCCAGCGTTTCCATCGCCGCAACGTGCAACTCGCTGCCGACAGGCGCGCAGGCCATCGTGCGTGATGCGAACATCAGCCGGTAGATGCCGTGGCGCTCGAGCCCGAAGGCCAGCGCAGCCTGGGCAAAGCGCGACAGTTTCGAGCCCTTGCCGGGCAGCTCGATCGCCTCGCGCATGATCACGTTGAACTGCCGGAACGCTTCCGCGGTTACCGCCTCCAGCAGCGCCTCGCGGTCGGCGAAATGCCGGTACGGCGCCGGCTGCGAAACGCCGAGCTGCTTGGCCAGCGCCTTGATGCTGATCGCCTCGGGACCGCCGAGCTCGACCTCGCGCAACGCGGCCTGAATCAGGGCTTCGCGGAGGTCGCCATGGTGGTAGGTCTTGAACGGCTTACGTACGATTTGTCCCATCGAGATGCTGATCACCGGTCGGTCAGGCCACGGCGGAGACCGCCACAATAGCGACATCGGTCACTTTCGCGAACACGACATCCGCTGGGCTATTAACCGCGAAACCGGCAAGCGCGTCTATTGGAAAGTCTATCAAATCAGCCGTGGATTCCGATTTGCTTAACGGGTTCCCTGCCTCGGTCCGGGCTGGCCTGAGGCAGGGAATGCCGCGTCATGCCGTGGCGGGCAACGTCGTCAGGCGTTGGCGCCGCCGTCGACGGTGAGACCGGCGCCGTTGATCGAGCCGGCTTCGGGACCGGCAACAAACGCGACCAGGGCAGCGACGTCATCGGCCTTGCCGTAGCGCTTGATGGCCATGCGCGCGCGTTGCGCCTCGGCCTGCTCGCCATCGGCCGGGTTCATGTCGGTGTTGGTGGAGCCGGGATGGACAATATTGACCGTGATGCCACGGCCGCCGAGGTCACGGGCAAGGCCCTGGGTCCAGGCAATCAATGCCGACTTGCTCATCGAATAAAGGCTCATGCCGGCATCAGGCACCCGGCTGGCGAGGTTGCTGCCGATGTTGATGATGCGGCCGCCCTCGCTCATATGGGCGACCGCAGCCTGCGATGCGACGACCACGGCCCGCACGTTCACGGCCAGCGTGGCGTCGATATCCTCCAGCGTGACGGCGTCGATCGGTCCGCCGCCACGAAAGATGCCGGCATTGTTGACGAGGATGTCGAGACCGCCGAATGCCTTGGCGGCCGCGTTCACCGCGCCGCGCACGGCGCTCGCGTCCGCGCTATCCGCCTGCAGCGCCAGCGCGCGGCGGCCCTGTTTCCTGATCTCCGCTCCGACGGCTTCGGCGCGATCGGCCGAGTGTTCATAGGTGATGGCGACGTCGGCGCCTTCGGCGGCTAGACGCCTGGCGATGGCTGCACCGATGCCGCGGCTGCCGCCGGTGACGAGGGCGCGTTTTCCTTGCAGGGACTGGGTCATGTTCAACTCATTCGTTGGGACGATATCTGTAACGATCAACACAGAATTAGGAAGCTTGCACCGGAGCGTCAAGTCAATTATTTAGTGATCGACACAGAAATGGACGAACCGATGGCTGAGCGTGGCCGCCCCCGGAATTTCGACAAGGACGCCGCGCTGGCGCGCGCGATGGAGGTGTTCTGGCTGAAAGGCTACGAGGGCGCCTCGATGGCCGACCTCACCTCGGCGATGGGTATCGCCTCGCCCAGCCTGTACGCTGCCTTCGGCAGCAAGGAGGACCTGTTTCGCAAGGCGCTCGACTATTACGTGGCGAGCGAAGGTGGTCTGATCTGGGGTGCAGTGACCGAGACGCACACGGCCCATCAGGCCGTGGAAACCCTCCTCATGCAGACCGCGCGTGTCTTCACCCGCCGCTCACGCCCGCCGGGCTGCCTCGTGGTATTGTCGGCGCTGCATCCGAATGAACATTCCGAAACCGTGCGGCGCGAACTCGTGCAGCGGCGCGCGCAGGCGGTGACGGAGCTGCGCGAGCGGTTGCGCCAGGGCGTCGAGCGCGGCGAGATCTCGCCCGCGGCCGATCTCGACGCGATCGCCAAATACTACATCACGGTGCAGCAGGGCATGTCGATCCAGGCGCGCGACGGTGCCACCCGGAAACAGCTCGAACAGATCGCCGCAGCCGCCCTCGCGGCCTGGGGCCCGCTGACCGCACCAAACCGGACGGCGCATTAGAGGAACCGCCTCTCCCTGGGGGGCATCGGCGATCATGTCGCGCGGCCGTCGCCGGATACCCCGTGACCTACCCCGAATTTTCGCTTGACGGGAAAGCTGGACGATAATGTAATATGCTATAACTTGGTGAGCCGGTATTCGGGCCGGCCGCCCAAGCAAGCTAGAACTTGCATCATGAAAAACGAGGAACCCGGCGCGTTTCGGCGCGCCTGAGCCGAGGGAGAGTGCTTGCATGTCCAAGCTCAAGATCCGCGTCGACCAGGACAAATGCCAGGGTCACGCCCGCTGCAAATCGCTCGCCCCCGAACTGTTCGAGCTCGACGAATACGGCAACGCCCATGAGGTCGGCGACGGGACCGTTCCGGCCGGGCTCGAGGACAAGGCCTGGCTCGCGCAGACCAACTGCCCGGAAATCGCGATCGAAGTCACCGAGGAATAGCGGCCGGCAGGGATGGCCGCGCGCCTCCCGCTCCGCCAACCAGCGTCTGATCGAACGAGAAGGAAACGAGCTGATGTCCGATTCCCCGTCCGCAAGCTATCTGCCCGAACATCCCCCGGTGACCGACTGGGTCCACGATTTCGACCATACCGATCCGGTCTGGACCGACGACCCGTTCCCGATCTGGGAGACGCTGCGCGCGGCCTCGCCGGTCGTCCATACCGAGCGTTTCCTCGGCTGCTACATGCCGACCACCTATCAGGCGGTGAAGGAGATCGCCTACGACACCGAGCATTTCTCCTCGCGCCGCGTCATCGTGCGCGACGTCCGCCCCGAGATCTCCGCCCGCGCACCGCCGATCACCTCCGACCCGCCGGAGCACAAGCCCGCCAAGCAGGTGCTGCTGCCGCCGTTCACGCCGGACGCGATGAAGCGGCTGGAGCCGCGGGTGCGCGCGATCTGCAACGAACTGATCGACGAGTTCATCGCCGATGGCCATTGCGACGCCGCGGCGCGCTACACCAAGCACATCCCGGTGCGCGCCATCGCGCATATGCTGGGCATTCCGGAGAAGGACGGCGACCTCTTCATCAAATGGATCCACCAGATCCTCGAGCTCGGCATCAAGAATGAAGAAGAGCTGATGAACGGTGTGCGCGAGATGACCGGCTATTTCATGGCCCATCTCGAGCAGCGCAAGCTCGAGCCGGGCGACGACCTGATCTCGCAACTGCTGCGGGCCAAGGGCCCCGGCGGCCAGCCGCTCACCGACGAGCACGTGCTCGGCTCGCTGCGGCTGCTCCTGATCGCCGGCATCGACACCACCTGGAGCGCGATCGGCTCCTCGCTCTGGCATCTCGCCAGGACACCGGCCGATCGCGAGCGCCTGATTGCGGAGCCGGCGCTGATCCCGACCGCGATCGAGGAATTCCTGCGCGCCTATTCGCCGGTGACGATGGCGCGCGAGGTGATGAAGGAAACCACGATCTCCGGCTGCCCGGTGAAGGCGGGCAACATGGTGCTGTTGTCCTTCCCGGCGGCCAATCGCGACCCGGCGATGTTCCCCGATGCCGACAAAGTGGTGATCGACCGCAAGGAGAACCGCCACGCCGCCTTCGGCCTCGGCATCCACCGCTGCGTCGGTTCCAATTTGGCGCGGATGGAGATGCAGGTCGCGATCGAGGAATGGCTGAAGCGGATCCCGGATTTCCTCCTCGACCCGGCCGGCAAGGTCACCTGGTCGGAAGGCACGGTGCGCGGCCCGCGTCAACTGCCCGTCCTATTCGGCAAGAACGCCTGAAGAACAGGACGGCAGTTACATCGCACCACGCAAATGAGTTAGGTTGCCCCGGAATCGAGCCAGAGAATCCGGGGAGGCCTGCCAATGTCCGAACAAACCGCTCAACCCGCGAGCGATCATCTCGACATCCATGACGTCGAGCGGCGGGTGAAGGCGATCTTCATCGGCTCGGTCGGCAATCTCGTCGAGTGGTACGATTTCTACGCCTACACCGCGTTCGCGCTGTATTTCGCGCCGGCGTTCTTCCCGCACAGCGATCCGGTGGTGCAGCAGCTCAATGCTGCGGTGCTGTTCGCCGCGACCTTCCTGATGCGCCCGCTCGGCGGCTGGCTGTTCGGCTTCATCGCCGACCGCTACGGCCGGCGGTTGTCATTGACGCTTTCGGTGGTCTGCATGTGCTTCGGCTCGCTGATCATCGCGGTGACGCCGACCTATGCCACCATCGGCTTTGCCGCCCCGGCGATCCTGGCGCTCGCCCGCGTCATCGAGGGCCTCAGCCTCGGCGGCGAATACGGCGCGAGCGCCACCTATCTCAGCGAGGTCGCCGATCCCAGGTATCGCGGCTTCTACTCGAGCTTCCAGTACGTCACGCTGATCGGCGGCCAGCTCACCGCGATCATCGTGCTGCTGTTGCTGCAGAAGGTGTTCCTGACGCCGGATGAGCTGAAGGCTTGGGGCTGGCGGATTCCGTTCGTGATCGGCGCGATGCTCGCGATCTTCGCCGCGGTAATGCGGCGCGGCCTGCACGAGACCGAGGCGTTCGAGGAGGCCAAGAAGGTCTCCAAGCCGACCGGCTCGATCGTCGGCCTGTTGAACTACCCGCGCGAATTGCTGCTGGTGGTCGGCCTCACCGCCGGCGGCACCGCGGCGTTCTACACCTTCACCACCTATATGCAGACCTTCGTGAAGCTGTCGGTCGGCCTCACCGAGGACCAGACCACGTTCGTGATCTTCGGCTCACTGATCTTCGCGACCTTCCTGCAGCCGATCTATGGCGCACTGTCCGACCGCATCGGCCGTAAGCCGCTGCTGATCTTCTTCGGCGTCGTCGGCACGCTGGCGACGATCCCGATCCTGACCGCGCTGAAGGAGACCAAGTCGCCCTTCATCGCTTTCCTGCTGATCTGCGGCGCCTGGATCTTCGTCGCGGGCTACACCTCGATCAATGCGATCGTGAAGGCCGAGCTGTTCCCGACCAATGTCCGCGCGCTCGGCGTCGGCCTGCCCTACGCCATCACGGTGTCGATCTTCGGCGGCACCGCGCCCGCGGTCGCGCTTTATTTCAAGAGCATCGGGCACGAGGACTGGTTCTATTATTATCTCAGCGGCATGATCTTCCTGTCGCTCTTGATCTACTCGACCATGCGCGACACCAAGCACGACTCCGCGATGCATCGCCACGAATGATGGCGCAACGCCGATGACCGACGACACCGAACCGCCCGAGAGCAAACTGACGCGCAGCAAGCAGCGCTGGGCGCGCGAGGGCAAATTCCTGACCGGCAAGGTCACCCGGCCGGAGGAGCAGCGCCTGCCGCCGGGACAGCATCTGACCGCGGACTGGCCGGTGCTCGATCTCGGGATGCTGCCGAACGTCACGCGGGAGCGCTGGCGGCTCGACGTCTACGGCGCGGTCGAGCAGACGCTCTACTGGGACTGGCCGCAATTCATGGCGCAGCCGCAGACGCAGTTCGTCTCCGACATTCACTGCGTCACCACCTGGTCGCGCTACGACAATCAGTGGGAGGGGCTCGCGACCCGCGACCTGCTCGCCGCCTGCCAGCCGCGCGAGGATGCGCGGTTCGTCGTGCTGCATTCGTATGACGGCTATACGACGAACCTGCCGCTCGAGGACTTTGCCGCCGAGGACGCGCTGCTCGCCCATAGCTGGTCCGGCACGCCGCTCGAGCAGGAGCATGGCGGCCCGGTGCGGCTGGTGGTGCCGCATCTGTATTTCTGGAAGAGCGCCAAATGGCTGCAGCGCATCGAATTCCTGGCCGGCGATGCGCCGGGCTTCTGGGAGGTGCGCGGCTATCACAATCGCGGTGATCCCTGGGCCGAACAGCGCTATTCTGGCGACTGACAACCCAACACGATGATGGAGCCTGCCCGTGCCGCACGAACGTTTCCAATTCACCGGTGTGGGCGGCCATCAGCTGGCTGCCGCCCTTGATACGCCCGACGGACCGATCAAGGCCTATGCGCTGTTCGCGCATTGCTTCACCTGCGGCAAGGACGTGCTGGCGGCAAAACGCATCGCGGTCGCACTCGCCGCCAAGGGCATTGCCACGCTGCGGTTCGATTTCACCGGCCTCGGCTCCAGCGAAGGCGATTTTGCCAACTCGACCTTCTCATCCAACGTTGCTGATCTGGTCCGCGCCGCCGACCATCTGCGCGAGACGCGCAAGGCGCCGGCGATCCTGATCGGCCATAGCCTCGGCGGCGCCGCGATCCTCGCGGCAGCCGGACAGATTCCCGAGGCGAAAGCGGTCGTCACCATCGCCGCGCCGTCCGACCCCGTTCATGTCACGCACTTCTTCAAGGACCGGATCGAGGACATCCGCGCGCAGGGTGAAGGCGAGGTGTCGCTCGCCGGCCGCCCGTTCCGCATCAAGCGCGAATTCCTTGACGACGTCGCCGAGCAGAACTTGATGGCGCAGGTCAAGCAGCTGCACAAGGCGCTGCTGATCATGCACTCGCCGACCGACGACACCGTCGGCATCGACAATGCCACCAACATCTTCATCGCAGCCAGGCATCCCAAGAGCTTCGTCTCGCTCGCGGGCGCCGATCATCTCCTGAGCGGCAAGCAGGATGCCACCTATGTCGCCGGTGTGATCGGCGCCTGGGCCGAGCGCTATGTCGATCTCACGCCGCAGCCGGCTGCGGACGCCGGCAGCGCGCCGCGCAACGTCGTGGTGCAGGAGACCCGCAATGGCAAGTTTCAGCAGATCGTCACCACCGGTCCGCACCGGTTGATCGCCGACGAACCGGTCGCCGTCGGCGGCGATGACACCGGCCCCGGACCGTACGATTTCCTGCTCACCGGCCTCGGCGCCTGCACGTCGATGACGATGCGCATGTATGCCGACCGCAAGTCGCTGCCGGTCGATCGCATCACCGTGACGCTTCAGCATAACAAGATCTATGCGAAGGATTGCGAGGAATGCGAGACGCGCGAGGGCATGCTCGACCAGATCGACCGCGTCATCAGGATCGAGGGCGAGCTCGATGCCGACCAGCGCAAGCGGTTGATGGAGATCGCCGACAAGTGCCCGGTGCACAAGACGCTGACATCCGAGGTGCGGATCGTCACCAAGGCGGCGGAGTAGCTATTGGCGTATTGGAACTATGTCGTCTCGTAACGGCATCGGAACTACGTCCCCTCTCGCGCTTGCGGGCCGCCACAGGCGGGCGCCGCCAAAATATCGAAAACAACCCCATGCAAAGGAGCCGGCGGCTGCCGGCGTTCGACTTGGCAACTTGACACGTCGGGCAACTCAGCGATACACTTCTAATATTCCGAAATCGCGCAAACGCCTCACCCTATCCCCGTCATTGCGAGCGAAGCGAAGCAATCCATCGCGCCGCCAGCGGGAAAATGGATTGCTTCGTCGCTTCAGCGCAAAATTGCTTTACAATTTTGTCGCGAGCTCCTCGCAATGACGGCGATGGTCGGGCCTAGCCTGCCCGCTTGCCGGCCAAGCAGTTCGCCATGATCCGCACCGCGGCGCCGATCTCGCTTTCGCGCCAGGCCGCGAAGCCGAGCAACAGGCCGTGGTCGTGCGGCCGCTCCAGCGCGAGGCTTGAGAGCGCGCGCACCTCGACCCCGGCGGCCACCAACCGCGTCACGGCGCTCTGGTCCGCGGCGCCATCGTTGAAGCGGGCAATCAACTGCATGCCGCCCGGCGGGACCTCTGCCGTCAGCACCGGCGCGAGGTGCCGCGTCAGCGCCGCGGCGAGGTGGTCGCGGCGCGCGCGGTAGATCCGCCGCATCCGCCTGACATGCGCCAGGAAATGCCCGTCGGCCATGAAATCGGCCAGCGCCTCCTGGACATGCACGGACGCGATCAGCCCGAGATGGCGCTGCGCGATCTCCATCGTTCGCGCGAGTGACGGCGGCACCACCAGATAGCCGAGGCGGATATCGGCGGTCATCGCCTTTGCAAACGTGCCGAGATAGAGCACGCGTCCCTCACGATCGAGCCCCTGCAAGGCCGGCATCGGTCGGCTGTCATAGTGAAACTCGCCGTCGTAATCGTCCTCGACGATCCAGGTCTTGCCGGGCTCGGCCGCGGCCAGCAGCTCGGTGCGGCGCGCAACCGGCATCACCCGCCCGGTCGGGTGCTGATGCGACGGCGTCGTGAAGATGAGCTTGGGCGCGCGCGCCGCGCGCATCCGCATCATGCCCCATTGATCGAGCCTGACGCCGACGACGTCGGCGCCGGCCGCGCGAAACGCCGCCGCGGCGCCGGGATAACCGGGATCCTCGGTCCACACCGCATCACCGGGCGCGACGACAGTCGCGGCGATCAGCGTCAGTGCCGCCTGCGCGGTCGGCAGGATCAGGATCTGAGCGGCCTCGGCGTGCACGCCGCGGCTGACTTCGAGATAGTCACGCAAGGCTTCGCGCAGGCTCGGCCTATTGATCACGGTCTGGTCGTTGAAGCGGCGGCGCAGCGCGCTGCGGCGCAGGCAGCGCGCCCAGATCTCGTGCGGAAATTCACGCGCATCCGCCAGCCCGGAACGGAGCGGCCGGAAATTCGCCTGGTAGGACAGCGGCCAATCCGTGTCGGACAGCTGCAAGGCCCAAGGCGACAGTAACGGTCTGCGGGCAGCATCACGGCGCGGCGCCGGCGCGGCCTTTGCGAACTTCGCCTCGATATCGTCTGTCACCACCGGCCGCCGCCGCGCGGCGACGCGCAGATAGCCCTCGGCCGCGAGCTGCTCATAGGCATGGGTCACCGTGTTGCGCGACACCTCGAGCTCGGCCGAGAGCATGCGGCTCGACGGCAGCACCGCTCCACTTCTGATCCGGCCGCTCGCCATCAGCGCGCGCAGCTGCTGGGTCAGCTGCGCGGCGAGCCCGGCATCGTCGGACCGCTTCAGGTCGAGCAATTCGGCGAAGATCAATCTGGCTCCTTCGTTCTATCCGATCTGGCCCTTTCGATAGAGCCAGAGCAATCCTATTCACAAGCGGTATCGCCCGCAAGGATGCCGCCGTGAATCAATCGCTATCCCCGGCCAAGGCCGCCGCCCTGTTCATCGTCGTGGTGCTGGCTTGGGGCATCAACTGGTCGGTGACGAAATCGCTGGTCGAGGCGGTGCCGCCGCTGTGGACCGCATCGATCCGAAGCTGGGTCGCCCTGGTCGCGCTGCTGGTGATCCTGCGCGCCAGCGGCAATCTGATCGTTCCGCGGATTGCCGATGTCCCGGTCGTGCTCAGCGTGGCGCTGCTGCACATGACGTTCTTCTCGACCCTGGTTGCCGCCGGCCTGCGCTATCTGCCGGCCAGCAAGGGCATCGTGCTGGGCTACACCACGCCGCTCTGGGTCGCACTCGCCGCCGGCGCCGCGCGAACCGAACGGCTTGGCGCGCTCAAGCTCGTCGGGGTCGCATCGGGGCTCGCCGGCCTCTGCGTGATCCTCAACCCGGCGTCGCTGGACTGGAGCAATTTGCACGTGATCGCCGGCGCCGGCATGATCATCCTCGCTGCGATCTGCTGGGCCGCCAACATCATCTACATCCGCTCGCACCGCTGGATCGCGACCCCACTACAGCTCCTGCTGTGGCAGGTCCTGGTCGCGACGCTGGTGCTGACCACGACGGCGCTGGTCACCGAGGGCGTGCCAGAGCTGACCTGGTCGCCGCACCTCGTGCTGCTGTTCCTCTATTCCGGCTTCATCGGCACGGCGCTGGCCTATTGGGCGATGTCGATGGTCAACAAGAGCCTGCCCGCGCTGACCACCTCGCTCGGCACGACGGGGACGCCGATCGTCGGCATCCTGAGTGCGGCGCTGCTACTCGGCGAGCCGATCGACCTCTCGCTGGCGATTGCCGCGGCCCTGATCGTCGGCGGGATCGCGCTGAGCTCGCTCGCAGACGCGCCGGCGCGGGCCTAGAGCAGGATGAAGTTAAGTTGAAACGGTTTGACCGCGGATTCGGTCCACCTCTCCCGACGCGGAGAGGTGAACATCCGTCACGACTTTAGCTCAGCTCAATCTAGGCGGTACCCATAAATCAGGGATGCCGCCTTCGAGGGTAAAGCCGACATGCGCCCCCTTAGGACGCTGGCTTGTGACCCTGAACGGACATATGACCCTTGTGTGGGCGCTGCAATATCTCGCGGCGTGTGGTAGACTTTCTGTTTTCCCGGTCCGGAACAGATAGCGTTAATCCGGGGGCCGCCATGCAGCAGATTGCGGACTGGCTCAAAAAACTTGGTTTGTCCGAGCATGCGCAGCTTTTTGCCGAAAACCACATCGATTTTTCAGTACTTCCCGAACTAACCGATCAGGACCTGAAAGACCTCGGCATTGTTCTGGGTGATCGACGCAAATTGTTGCGCGCGATAGCCGACCTGAGCGGGACAGAGAAAATTCAATCCAAACCGACGGAGGCGCTGACTACGACCGTGGTCCCACAATCACAGGACAGCGCAGAGCGTCGCCAAGTCTCTGTGATGTTCGCGGATTTGGTCGGTTCAACTGCGTTATCCGCGCGAATGGACCCGGAGGACTTGCGCGAGATTATTTCGGCCTATCAGAGATGCGTCACCGAGACCGTCCGTGGCCTTGGCGGGTTCGTCGCGAAGTACATGGGCGACGGGGTCCTAGTGTACTTCGGGTATCCCCAAGCACATGAGGACGACGCAGAGCGGGCGGTACGAGCCGGACTTGAACTGATCGCGGCGGTCTGCGCGCTGAAGGCTCCTGTCTCATTGCAAACTCGTGTAGGCATAGCCACTGGGCTGGTCGTGGTCGGCGACCTGATCGGCTCGGGTGAAGCGCAGGAGCGCGGCGTCGTCGGCGAGACGCCAAACCTCGCGGCTCGACTGCAAGGGATCGCCGAGCCGAACACGGTGGTCATCGCCGAAAGCTCACGGAAACTGCTTGGCAACCTCTTCGAGCTTGCGGACCTCGGGGCGCACGATTTGAAGGGCTTCGCGGGGCAGGTGCGGGCCTGGACAGCGCTGCGGGCGAGTTCAGTGGCAAGCCGCTTCGAGGCGCAGCACGAGACCAAGCTAACCCCTTTAGTGGGCCGGGACGAAGAATTGGAGCTGCTGCTTCGCCGCTGGCGGCAGGTGGTTAGCGGAGAAGGTCGTGTGGTGTTGCTGTCGGGCGAACCGGGGATCGGCAAGTCGCGACTGATCGTGGCGCTCGAGGACCAGCTTCAAACGGAGCAGTACACGCCGCTGCGATATTTTTGCTCACCTTTACATACCGACAGCACTCTGTATCCGATCATATCGCAACTCGAACGAGCGGCGGGCTTTAACCGCAACGATGCGATGGAAGCCAAACTCGATAAGCTATCATCGCTGCTCGGTGCGTCGTCCAATCATGGCAATGATGTTCAGCTCCTTGCGGAATTACTCACAATCCCAACAAATGATCGTTACGCGCCGTTGGATTTGAGTGCGAGCCAGAAGAAGCAGAAAACCATGCAGGCACTGGTCCGCCAGCTTGAGCTATTGGGCCGACAACGGCCGGTGCTGATGATCTTCGAGGACGCGCACTGGATCGACCCCAGCTCGCGCGAATTGTTGGACACGACCATCGAGCGCGTAGCTCGCTTGCCGGTTTTGCTGGTCATCACCTTCCGACCCGAATTTCATCCGCCATGGACCGGCCAAGCGCATGTGACCACGCTGAACCTCAGTCGACTTGGTCGTCGGGAAGGTGCCAGTCTGGCGGGATCGGTGGCACGAAACAACGTGTTACCCGTGGAGATTATTGACGAGATCATTGAACGGACGGACGGCATCCCGCTTTTTGTCGAGGAATTGACCAAGGCCGTTGTAGAAGCGAGAGTTCGCGACGGTGACGAGGCAAGCACACTGAACCGCGTCCCTCCTTCCGCGCTTGCTATTCCGGCTACTTTGCACGCTTCGTTGACGGCACGCCTTGATCGCCTCGGAGCCGCTGCGAGGGAGGTGGCGCAGATCGGTGCCGCCATAGGACGAGAGTTCTCTTACGAAGTTCTAGCGCCAATCGCGCAGAAGACTGATATGGAGGTGCAAACGGCGCTCAGCCACCTCACCGATGCCGAGCTGGTCTTTTGCCGGGGCACCCCGCCGCAAGCAACGTACCTGTTCAAACACGCGCTCGTGCGTGACGTGGCCTACGGAAGCCTATTGCGTGGCCAGCGCCGACATCTCCATGGCCGCATTGCCGAGGTGTTGGCCGAACACTTTCCGACGACGGTCGAGGCGGAGCCCGAAGTGCTGGCCCATCATTATCGTGAGGCCGGCATGGCCGACGCGGCGAGCACATACCTCGAGCGCGCTGGCGACCGCGCTGCCGCTCGCTCCGCCTATATCGAGGCGACGGCGCATTTCAGGGCAGCGATTGAGCAAGCGGATCGCCTACCTCAGAAGGAGCAGCGCGCCCCACGCGCTTTAACTTTGCTGCTCAAGCTCGGACCAGCTATTGCCGTGACCATCGGTGAATGGAAGCCCGAGGTTGAAGCGGTTTATCGGCGCGCCCGTGACCTTGGACGCGAGGTCGGGGATGGGCCCCAGCTATTTCGGGCGACCTGGGGACTTTGGCTCTGCGCCAGCCGCACGGATAACAAGCAATCCCGGAAGTGGACCGAAGAACTGACTTCCCTTGCACAACGGCTCGGCGACGAAAGCTTTCTTCTAGAAGCGCTACACTGTCAGTGGGGTGATGAGTATTTCGCTGGCAACGTACCGCAGCTTCTGGAGACTACAGAGGAGGGCATACGGCGCTACGATCCTAAGCGGCACGCCCAACTTGCAGAAGCCTTTGCCGGGCATGATCCAGGTGTCTGCGCACTGGTCTGTCACGCCGTAGGGCTTTCGCTGCGCGGCCTCCCGGATCAGGCACGCCGCACGGTGGAGAGGGCCTTACTGCTTGCCGAATCCCTGGTGCATCCACCGAGCAATGCGTTCGCCCACGCAGTAGCAGGACGGACCTTCATGATAATTCGCGACCGCCACGGCGGCGAGCGGACCGGCGCACGGACGGTGGCGCTTGCGGAGAAGTTCGACCTTCCGTTCTTCCGCTGGTACGGCCGCTATGTCGGGGGCCGGGCGAAGGCGCAAGGGCCTACCTTGTTGGAGGGTCTCGCTTCGATGGAAGAGGCTTTTCCTTTTGTAGTGAATGAGCTGCAGTATAAGTTCTTTGCTGCCGCCTTGGCTGAGGCGCGGTTCGACGCGGGCCGAGTGACGGACGCTCTCGCGCTCGTAGATCACGCCGTCAACACTGGAGATGGCCCGGGGAGCGGACTATACGTGCCAGAAATCCACCGGCTCCGGGGCGTGTTTTTAAAAAGTCTTGGGTCCCCGGCCGAGGAGGTTGAGAGCGCGCTTCGTACCGGACTGAAGCTTGCGGAGGAGCAGGGCGCGTTCCTGCTGAAACTTCGCGCCGCCACCAGCCTCGCGCGGCTCTGGCGCGACCAGGGCAAGGTGCAGCAAGCGCGCGAACTGCTGGCTCCGGTCTACGGCTGGTTCACCGAAGGGTTCGACACCCTTGATCTCCAAGAGGCAAAGGCGCTGCTCGACGAGTTAACGTCATAACCGAGTTCGTGATCGACACCGGCTGGAATGTTGGCCCTTAGCGGACATTCACTTAGGCATCTTCAATGTCAGCTTTTGACGGCAATCCGGAATCTCGCAATCCCCGCACGCGGGTACCCGATTCAGATTTATGCGTACACCCTAATCCCGTCATGTTCCAAAGCATGATCCGGAAAAGCGAAGCGGTTTTCCCTCGCGGCAAACGCGAACGCGTTTGCGCGGAGACCATCGCTCTTTTAGCTTCAGGCCGTCGCGAGCGGCCTGACCCGGAGCGCGCCGCGCAGGCCGGCGCCGGTGCCGAGCATGATGCCGGCGATCGCGATGAAGGACGACAGCGACAGCGTCGACAGTCCGGTCAGCCCCTGCCCGACCGAGCAGCCGAACGCCATCACGCCGCCCGCGCCCATCAGCGCCGCGCCGCCGGCCGAGCGCAGCATGTGCTGCGGCGATCGATAGCCTTCGAGCTCGAAGCGTCCGGTGGCAATCGCCGTGATCAGGCTGCCGGCGAACACGCCGAACACGGTGACGATGCCGAAATTGAGCGTCGAGCCGGTCGACAGCATGATGTATTGCAGCGCGTCGGCGATCGGGGCGATGAAGGTCAATGACGTCACCGGCACCGGATTGAAATCATCGGCACCGAGATAGCCGGTCGCGTACCAGCCGCCTGCGACCAGCAGGCCGACGATCAAGCCGGCCGCGATCTGACCCGGCGACTTGCGGAACGGGGCATGGGCAAAGGCGAAGATGATCAGGATGGCAGCGAGCACCGAGGCCGCGACCATCCGCGCCGGCGCCGCGCCGAAGCCGATGTTCGCGAGCAGCGCCGGCACCGAATTGGCTGATACCGTGGCCTGCGAGGCCTGCACCATCGCGATCCGGGCCGGGGCGATCAGGCCCTTCAGCGTCATCTCGGCGAAGATGCCGAGCACGATCACGACCACGAAAGAACGCAGGTTGCCGCGCCCGAGCAGCACCAGCGCCCGCGAGCCGCAGCCGTTCGACAGCACCATGCCGTAGCCGAACAAGAGCCCGCCGAGGAACATCACCGGCGCCGAGAAGGATGCTTGCAGATAGATCGACTTGCCGAGATCGACGAGGCCGGCGGCTGCCAGCAGTTGGGAGGCCGCGATCGCAACCCCCATCGCCAGCGCATAGGTGCGCGCCAGCCGGCCATCGCCCTCCGCCCACCAGCCGCGCAGCCCGCTCATCATGCAGAACCCGCTGACGAGCCCGACCGAGCCATAGATCAGGCCGATGATCAGGGCAGCGAAGATGACAATGGTGGCGGGGTCCATGCTATTTCCTCAAGAGTTCTCGTCATTGCGAGAAGCGAAGCGACGAAGCAATCCATTCCGTAGCATCCGCGCGCGAGGAACGATGGATTGCTTCGCTTCGCTCGCAATGACGGCATGTCATGGTCGTAGGATCACGCGGTCGCGCGACGAGCCTGCCACGGCAACAAACGCCGCCTCGGCCTGTTCCAGCGGATAAATCGCGCTTGGCTTGATCGGAAACGGCTTCAGATGTCCGCCGGCAAAACCCGGCGCGAGCTCGCGCAACACGTCGCCGGTCGCGACCGACGACAGCGCGAGTGTGTCGATGCCGACATAGGTGTGCTGGCCCCGATAGAACTCGAGGATGTTGAACTGCACGATGCGGTCGACCGCCGCGATCAGGATCTGGCGGCCGCGCAACGCCAGCGACTTGTGCGCGGCCTGGAAATAGGGATCGCCGACCGTGTTGTAGACAATGTCGGCGCCCTTGCCGCCGGTCAGCTCGCGCACCCGGGTCGCAACATCGACCGCGGAAGCATCGATCACCTCGACCGGCGAATTGCTGTGACCCTCATAGGGCTCGCCCTTGCGCACCACGCCGATCACGCGTGCACCGTGCCAGCTCGCGATCTGCACCGCGGCTTGCCCGACCTTGCCGTTGACGCCCATCACAAGCACGGTCTCGCCTGCCTTCGGAACGCCGGCGCGGCGCAGGCCTTCCATCGCGGTGACAAAGGGCACGCCGATCCCGGCGGCTTCGTCCCAGGAAATGCCGGCGGGCTTGTCCACCACGGCGCCAGCCTCAACAACCAGATGCGTTGCGTGGGTGCCGTCGCGGCGGATGCCGAGGTCGCCGGATGAGCCGAACACTTCGCGCCCGATCAGGCCGGACGGACCGTCGATTACGACGCCGGCATAGTCCCGGCCGGAGGTGCGCGGGAATACGGCATAGGGCATCAGCCCGGTCGCGGCCTTGACGTCGGACGGATTGACCGCCGCCGCCTTGACCTCGATCAGGACGTCGTTGTCGCCGCGCGAGAGGACGTGCTTCTCGACCACCGGCGCCACCGCCGCCGCGTCCTCTGCCTTCGCCAGCAGGCGGACGCAGCGGGCGTCGACAGGATGACGGTTTGCTTGCGGGGCCGGCGGCATGAATATTCCAGTCCTGGTCGTGAAGCGCGCCGCAAAGCGCGCGGATCGTGGCGGCCAAGCGGCCTCACGTCATGACTAATCGACTGACCGATCAATTCAAGGGGCTTGTTGAGGCCGAAGAAATCAGAGCTTCGGCGGCGGGGCCGTGGCCAGCAGCGTCTCGATCGACAGGCCAAGCCCGAGCAGCCTGGCATCGCTGCCGACGGGACCGTCGAGCTCGAGCCCAACCGGCAGGCCATCAGGCGTCATGCCGGCATAGAGCGACAGCCCGGGAAGTCCGGCATTGCTGCCGGGATCGGTGTTGCGGATCATGGTGCCGAAGGTCGGCACCGGCTCGCCGCCATTGACCGACATCTCGCCGGACCCGGTCTTTTCGTCGATGAGCGGCGCCGGCGCGATCGTGGTCGGAAACAGGATGGCGTCCAGTTTGTTGTCGCTGAGATAGGCGGCATAGATCGCCTGCAGCGCCGGCCGCTGCACCTTGATCGCATCGTCATAGGCCGCGCCGAACGCGTCCGCAGTAATCGCACCAAAGGCGCCGACGACGTCGGGACTGGCGACACCGGCCGCGATGTCGGACAGCGTGATCCCTTCGATCCCGGAGGCGGCGAGCCAGGCCGGGATGTCGGCGATCGGTTCGTGCAGCGCGACCACGAACGACACCTTGCCGTTCTGCTCGAACAGGTCGGGCATATCGACATCGACCAGCACCGCTCCATCAGCCGTGAGCCGGGCACAGGCTGCGCGGGCAACGGTCTCGACATCGCGATCGAGGCCGCTCCAGAAACAGGCGGGAATACCGAGACGCACGCCGCGCAGCGGAATGGCTGCGGCCTGCGGCGTGCCTGTGATCACGGCATCGAGCAGCGCGACGTCGGCGACGGTGCGTCCCATCGGGCCGACCGTGTCGCGGGTATGGCTGATCGGAACCACCTGGTTGTCGTCGTGGTAGCGCCGCTGCGCGCCGCCGTTGCCGACTGAAGGCCGCAGCCCCACGGTCCCGGTCAGCGCCGCCGGCACGCGGGTCGAGCCGCCGGTGTCAGATCCAAGGCCGCAGGTGGCGATACGCGCGGCGATCGCCGCCGACGTTCCGCCCGATGAGCCGCCGGGGATCCGGCTGATGTCGTAGGGATTCCGCACCGGTCCCGCGAACGGCGCGAGATTGGTGCTGGTGATGCCGAAAGCGAGCTCATGCAGATTGGTCTTGCCGATGACGACGGCGCCGGCGTCGAGCAGCTTCTGCAGCGACGGCGCATTGCGCGCAGGCCGCGCGTGTTGCAGCGCCGGCGTGCCACCCGATGTCGGCAGGTCAGACGTGTTGATGTTGTCCTTGACGACGATGGGAAGGCCGGCCAGTGCGCCGGTGCGCTTTCCGGCATCGACCTCACGCGCCGCAGCCAGCGCGCCGTCGCGGTTGAGCACGATGAAGGCGTTGAGGTGCTTGAGCCGCTCGGCGCGATCGAGCGCCGCCTCGACGACGCTGACCGCCGTTACTTTCTTGTCGCGGATACCAGCCACGATTTCCGCAGCCGTTGCTTCGTTGGTATCGGCCATGGAAACCCCGCGCCCTCTTCGGTTGCGGGCGAGAGGCTATTCTTTCGGCCGCTTGTCGTAAACCCGTTTTGCCTTGCCGAGCGAACGCTCAAGCGTCTCGGGCGCGACGACGCGGACGCGGGTGGAGATGCCGATCGTGTTCTTGATGAAGGCGGATACCTTCTCGGCATGCGCCGTGAGCCCTTCGCCGTCCCAGCTCTCGGGCCGGGCTTCGGCGAGCACCGTCATCTCGTCCATGCGGCCCTCCCGCGTCAGCTCGATGACGAAGTGGCCGCCGCACCAGTCGGTCGCCAGCAGCGCTTCCTCGATCTGGGTCGGGAATACGTTGACGCCGCGCAGGATGATCATGTCGTCGGAGCGGCCGGTCACCTTCTCCATCCGCCGCATGCTGGGCCGCGCCGTGCCCGGCAACAGCCGCGTCAGGTCGCGGGTGCGGTAGCGGATGATCGGGAAGCCTTCCTTGGTGAGCGAGGTGAACACCAGTTCGCCCTTCTCGCCATCGCCAAGCACCTTGCCGGTCAGGGGATCGATCACCTCGGGATAGAAGTGATCCTCCCAGATGTGCAGGCCGTCCTTGGTTTCCACGCATTCCTGCGCCACGCCCGGGCCGATCACCTCGGACAGGCCGTAGATGTCGGTGGCGTCCATGTCGAAGGCCTGCTCGATCTCGACGCGCATCGCGTTGGTCCAGGGCTCAGCGCCGAAGATGCCGAACTTCAGCGACGATTTGCGCGGGTCGAGGCCCTGCCGCTTGAACTCGTCGAGGATCGCCAGCATGTAGCTCGGCGTCACCGTGATGATGTCCGGCCGGAAATCGTTGATCAGCTGCACCTGCCGCTCGGTCATGCCGCCGGAGATCGGGATCACCGTGCAGCCGAGCCGCTCGGCGCCGTAATGCGCGCCGAGGCCGCCGGTGAACAGGCCGTAGCCATAGGCATTGTGCATCAGCATGCCCTTGCGGCCGCCGGCGGCGCGGATCGAGCGCGCCATCACATCGGCCCAGGTGTCGATGTCGGCCCTGGTGTAGCCGACCACGATCGGCTTGCCTGTTGTGCCCGAGGAGGCATGGACCCGCACCAGCTGCTCGCGCGGCACCGCGAACATGTTGAAGGGATAGTTGTCGCGCAGATCGGTCTTCACCGTGAAGGGAAACTTGGCGAGATCGGAAAGCTGCTTGAAGTCTGTCGGATGCACGCCGGCGGCGTCGAAGCTTTTCTTGTAGTGCGCGACATTGTCATAGGCATGCTTGAGCGACCAGGCGAGCCGCCTGGTCTGCAACGCCATGATCTCGTCGCGCGAGGCGCGTTCAGCCGCATCAAGCTCGGCGCGATAGCCGCTGTCACTAACCCTGAGCTTTGCCGTTGCCATCGACGTTTCCTCTGAGACTTATGCCTTGATGTCCAGCTCGGGCAGCCAGCTGCCCGGTATCACGCGCGAATGTCCGCGGAATTCAGCGATCACGCTGTCGCCGGCGGTGACGCGCACGTCGTAAATTCCCGAGCGGCCGCTGCGCGAAATCTCGCGCGCGGTCGCGACCAGGCGATCGCCGAGCTTGCCGGGCCGGATGAACGTGACGTTGCCCTGCGCCGCGACCGCGCGATCGTTATGGCTGTTGCAGGCAAAGGCGAAGGCGGAATCGGCGAGCGTGAAGATGTAGCCGCCATGGCAGATGCGCTGGCCGTTGACCATGTGCGGCTGCACGGTCATCGCCATCGTCGCGTGCCCCGGCTTGATCTCGACAAGCTCCATTCCGAGACCCTTGCTGGCGTCGTCTTCCTTCCACATCGCATCCGCGCAGGCGCGGGCCAGATCTTCCGGCGTCAAGTCCTCAGGCGATAGCGTGGCCTTCACGTTCACATCGAACTCCCTGTGCACGGACCCGTTGCAACGGGCCTCTTGGTGTCAGTGTTGGGCGCGACACCTTGGGTGTCAACGCGCGCGTAGAATTAGACGTGGTCGTAGTCGACCACGACCTTCTCCGAGCACGGCTTGGCCTGGCAGGTGAGGATGAACCCCGCCTTCAGCTCCCACGGCTCCAGCGAATAATTCAAATCCATCGGCGCCTCGCCTTCGACGAGCTTGGCGCGGCAGGTCGAGCACATGCCGCCCTTGCAGGCGAACGGCAGATCCATGCCGGCGCGCAGCGCGGCGTCGAGGATCGACTCGCCGTCGGCCACCGGCACCTCACGGCGCTTGCCGTCGATGATCAGCCCGGCGATCGCCTTCGGCGGCGCGCCTGCGGGAACGACGACCTTCGGACGCGGCTTGCCGCCGAATTCCGACACGAAGCGTTCGACATGGATGCGCTCGTCGGCGATGCCGATCTCGCGGCAGGTCGCCTCGATGGTCTCGCTCATCGCGGCCGGGCCGCAGACGAAAACATGATCGACGGTTGCGGCCGGCACCAGCGAGCGCAGCAGCACCCGCACCTTCTCGCCGTCGAGCCGGCCGTGCAGGATCGGAATGTCCTGCTCTTCGCCGGAGATGACGTGGAAGACCGACAGCCGCTGCATGAAGCGGTCCTTCAGCTCCTCCAGCGCCTCGCGGAACATGACGCCTTCGGTAGAGCGGTTGCCGTAGAACAGGAAGAAGCGGCTGTCCGGCTCGCGCGCGAGCACGCCCTTGATGATCGAGTGGATCGGCGTGATGCCGCTGCCGGCGGCGAACCCGGCATAGGTCCGCGCCACGTCAGGCGCGTGGGCAACGCCAAAGCGTCCGGTCGGCGTCATCACGTCGAGCTCGTCGCCGGCCTTCAGTTCGTCGGCGGCCCAGTTCGAGAACGCACCGCCATCGACCTTCTTCACCGCGATGCGCAGCTCGCCGTCGTCGGGACCGGAGCAGATCGAATAGGATCGACGAACTTCCTCGCCGTCCATCGTGGTGCGCAGCGTCAGGTACTGGCCGGGCGTGAAACGGTAGTCGGCTTGCAGATCGTCGGGGATCGCAAAGGTCATCGAGATGGCGTCAGACGCCTCGCGGCGCAGATCGCTGACGGACAGACGGTGGAATCGTGGTGTAAGTGACATCATCTATCTCCGCCGTCATTGCGAGGAGCGAAGCGACGAAGCAATCCATCGGTCCGCGAGCGCGGAAGCATGGATTGCTTCGCTTCGCTCGCAATGACGGAGTGCTTGTTGACGGCCTCGGGCATGGTCAATGACACTTGAAGTAATCGAAGGGTTCACGGCAGCTCTTGCAACGCCACAGCGCCTTGCAGGAAGTCGAGCCGAATTCGGACAGCAGTTCGGTGGCGCCTGACCCGCATTGCGGGCACGTCACCTGTTGCTCGCCGAACAGCGCGCGGCGCGAGGAGCCCGGCAGCGGCGGCGCGATGCCGTATTCCCTGAGCTTGCGGCGGCCGTCCTCGCTCATCCAGTCGGTGGTCCAGGCCGGCGACAGCACGGTGCGGACTTTCGGCCGATGAATGCCTTCGCGCTCCAGCGCCAGCTCGATCTCGAGCGCGATCATGTTCATCGCGGGGCAGCCGGAATAGGTCGGCGTGATCGCGACCTCGACATGGCCGTCGCGGACCGCGACATCGCGCAGCACGCCGAGATCGGCGATGGTGAGAACCGGGATTTCGGGATCCACCACTTGCGCAGCCGCGCTCCAGGCGCGCCGGCGCAAATCGGCATCGCTGAGGGCGACGGTCACCATGTTGCCCCCGGGAAGGTTCGCTGCAGGGACTGCAATTCGCTGAGGAGATGACCAAGATGCTCGCTATGGCTGCCGATGCGGCCGCCCTGCTGCATCCAGTCGCTGTTCGGCAACGCCAGCGTCGCCTCGTTGACGATACCGGTCACGGTCTTCAGCCAGCGCGACTTCAGCGTCGCCGGGTCGATCGCGATGCCGGCGTCGATCAGGCCGCGTTCACCGTCGTCGACCGCGAACATCTCGCCGGTATAGGCCCAGAGGTCGTCGACCGCATTCTGCGCGCGGCGATGGCTTTCCTCGGTGCCGTCGCCGAGACGAACGATCCATTCCGACGAGTGCCGCAGATGGTACGCGCTCTCCTTCTCCGACTTCGCCGCGATCGCGGCAAAGGTCGGATCGGAGGAAGCCATCATCGCGCGCCAGTAGAGATCGGCGAACGCCGCGTAGAAGAACTGCCGCACCATGGTGCGGGCGAAATCGCCGTTCGGCTGCTCGACCAGCAAGAGATTGCGGTACTGCCTGACATCGCGCAGATAGGCGAACTTGTCCTCGTCGTTGCCGCGGCCTTCGACCTTGGCGGCGTAGGTGTAGAGCTCGCGGGCCTGGCCGAGCAGGTCGAGCCCCATATTGGCGAGCGCCATGTCCTCTTCCATCGCCGGCGCATGGCCGCACCATTCGGACAGCCGATGGCCGAGGATCAGCGCATCGTCGGCACGGCGCAGTGCATAGAGCACCAGCGGCGTTTCGGAGACTTCGATATTGGCGACGGCCATTTGATCAACTCGCTAGTATTTTTCGTCATTGCGAGGAGCGGAGCGACGAAGCAATCCATACTTGCTTCTTGCTTTGCGGTCCGATGGATTGCTTCGCTTCGCTCGCAATGACGAGCGGAGACAAAATCACATATGCCCGACTTCGTCGGGAACGTCGTAGAAGGTCGGGTGGCGATAGATCTTGGATTCCGCCGGCTCGAACATCATGCCCTTCTCTGTGGGATCGGACGCGGTGATCGCGTTGGAGGGCACCACCCAGATCGAGAGCCCCTCGCCGCGGCGGGTGTAGATGTCGCGCGCGGCCTGCAGTGCGAGCGTCGCGTCCGCCGCGTGCAGCGAGCCGACGTGCTTATGCGCAAGGCCGTTGCGGCTGCGGATGAAGACTTCCCAGAGCGGAACGTTCGGCGTGGTCATCTCTAGCCTCCCTTATTCTGCAGCTTGCGCGAGCTGGCGGCTCTTGCGCTTCTCGGCATAGGCCGCGGCCGCCTCGCGCACCCAGGCGCCCTCCTCATGCGCCTTGCGGCGCGCGGCGAGGCGATCGCGGTTGCAGGGACCGTTGCCGGCCAGCACCTGCTTGAACTCGTCCCAGTCGATCGGGCTGTGCACCCAATTGCCGTTCTCGTTCTGCTTCATGCCGGGATCGGGAATCGTCAGCCCGAGGAACTCGGCCTGCGGCACGGTGGCGTCGATGAATTTCTGGCGCAGCTCGTCGTTAGAGAAGCGCTTGATCTTCCACTTGGTCGAGGTGTCGCTGTGCTGGCTGACCTGATCCGGGGGGCCGAACATCATCAGCACCGGCCACCACCAGCGATCGAGCGCGTTCTGCGCCATCGCCTTCTGCTCCGCGGTGCCGCGGCACAGCGTCACCATGATCTCGAAACCCTGGCGCTGGTGGAACGACTCTTCCTTGCAGACGCGGATCATCGCGCGCGCATAGGGGCCGTAGGAGCAGCGGCACAGCGGGATCTGGTTCATGATCGCCGCGCCGTCGACCAGCCAGCCGATGGTGCCGATGTCGGCCCAGGTCAGGGTCGGGTAATTGAAGATCGAGGAATACTTCGCCTTGCCCGAGAGCATCGCGTCGACCAGCTCCTCACGCGAGGTACCGAGCGTCTCGGCGGCGGCGTAAAGATAGAGCCCGTGGCCGCATTCGTCCTGCACCTTGGCGAGCAGCGCGGCCTTGCGGCGCAGCGACGGGGCGCGGGTAATCCAGTTGCCCTCGGGCAGCATGCCGACGATTTCGGAATGGGCGTGCTGGGAAATCTGCCGGGTCAGCGTCTTGCGGTAGGCGGCGGGCATCCAGTCGTTCGGCTCGATGCGCTCATCGGCATCGATGCGGGCCTGGAACTGACTGGCACGGGCAACATCCTCGACGCCGCGATCGTCGCCGTCGGATGAGTTGAGCGCCTGCGTATACATGGCCGACCTCCCGGTGTGTTGTTAGGCGAGAATATATAACATAATTTTCAAAATGCAAGATGTTTTTGTAATATGTTCAGATGCCCTCGAAACGCCGCGCCACGGCCCCGTTGGGCTTCGGCAGCGGCCCGTCCTCGTTGGTTGCGTGGTCGTCAAGCCATTGTTCCGACAGCGAAAGCAGGCCGCGATAGATCTCGCCGCAGAGTTTGCGCGCGGCCCTGCCCGGCCAATCCTTCGGCAATAGCTGATACGGTAGCAGCGGATCGCGCAGCACGACCCGGCGGTAATGGTGGATCAGCAGAATGCGCGCGGTGAACGCGTCGGCGTCGCTGAGCTTCTCGCCGCGCACGATCCAGCCGTGCAGCGGCTCGAAGGTCTTCATGAACTTCAGATAGGCATCCGCGGTGCGATCGAGCGGCCAGCTCTCGCTGAGCAGCCGGCGCCCGCTGTCGTCCTCCGCCGAGACTTCAAGGCGGATCGCGCGCGCAGCTTCATCGGGGATCGGCGCGCCCGACGGTGCGACCCACACGCCGGGCAGCGGGCTGCCGAAGCCGGCATTCTTCAGCGCCTCGCGCGCGGCGTCGCGATCCTCGGCATTGCCGATCAACAGCAGTTCGAAGCGGCCGGTCCAGTCCGACGGCGGCGGATCGTAGATGTGCCTGGTCGCAGTGTCGAAGGTCTGGCGGCCCTTGGCGTTCAGCCGATAGAAGCTGTTACGGCCGACCTTGCTGCGCTCCAGCCAGCCGTCGGCGGCGAGCCGCGACATCGCGGTGCGCACCACATTGCCATCGATGTCGAGCGACTTGAAGAATTCGAGCAGCGTGCCGAGCCACACCGCGCCGCCGCGCGGCACGATGGAGTCGCCGAACACGGTGATGATGATCGAGCCGGTGCGCGACGGCTCGCGCTTCAGCTGATCGACGATGCGGGCAAGCGGCTGTGGCATGCCTCAACGCATAGCGCGTTTTGTCGATTCACGACAATGCGGGGTGCCGACCTGCTCCCTCGCCCCGCTCTTCGCGGGGAGAGGGCTGGGGTGAGGGGCGCCTCCGCAAAAACGGTGAGAGGCGACCCGTGGATACCCGGATCGCATCTGCGATGCGATCCGACCTCTCCCCGCAAGCGGGGCGAGGTGAAGAGAGACCTTCGCAAGATCTATCGATTGGGATTCGGATAGACGAGGCTGCGCCAGCCGCTGCGATCGAACGGTGCCCACTCGCCTTCCTTCTGGGCGAGACGATCGGCAACCGCATAGACCACCGCCGGATGATGGCCCATGCCGCAATGGCTGCTCTCGACCTCGATGCTGTCGGTCATCGACGAGCTCTCTTCGCGGCAGCCCTGCCAGGCGCAGACGCCGTCGGTGCGGCTGAAGATCGCGGTGGTCGGCACCGGCGGCGCGCTGGCGAGCGAACCGCCGAAACGCGAATCCTCCTCGTCGGCGCGGCGGCCGCTGGCCATCTCATAGACGCGCCAGGCGTTGGTCGATTTCGGGCCTGCAGCGAACGGGCTGCCGAGCGTGATCACCTGGCGCACGCGATCCGGCATCATCTTGGCGAGCTGGCGCGCATAGAGGCCGCCGAGGCTCCAGCCGATCAGCGAGACCTTGCGGCCGCTGGTCTCATTCATCTCCTGCAGCAGATCGACCATCCCGTCCTGCACGCCTGAGCGCAGCCCGAGGTTACGGCCCTGGCGCCAGCCGCTGACGGCGTAGCCCTTGCTCTTGAGGAAGTCGCGCAGCGGACGCGTGGACATGTCGGAGGCGATCAGCCCGGGCAGCACGAGTACCGGATGCCCGTCGCCGCGCGGCGCGAGGCTCAACAGCGGCAATGCACCAAGGAAGGCACCGAGCTCATGAATGGCGCGGCCTTCCAGGAACATCAGCGTCCTGGACGGCGGGCGTAGCGTCTGCGCAGCAACCGACATTTCAACTCCTCTTCGGACGGCCCCTGACGTCTCGGCGGCCGGCAATGGAATCAACGGGAATAGGTCAACGGAGTTGACGCAAACCCGGCGGAATCGTTCCGCAACGCAACAATCAGTCTTGAAAAGCTAGGGAACCGGATACTTTGGTGCAAGCGGTCCAGGTCACACTTGTCACAACTATTGTGATGTCCGTGCCCAATCGGTCACAGCAGCCGCAGCACGTATTCCAGCGTGTAAAGCGCGAGCCCGGCAAGCCCGCCGATCAGCGAGCCGTTGAAGCGGATGTATTGCAGGTCCTTGCCGACATTGACCTCGATTAGCGAAATCAACTGCTCCATATCCCAGCTCTTCATCTGGTCGGCGATGAAGCTCGAGACGCCGCTCTTCTGCTCGGCGACGACGGTGCGCAGGATCGCGACCAGGCCCTGGTTGATCTCGCCGCGCAACTCGGCGTCGCCGTGGAGCGCATCGCCGGCCTCGACGAACATTCGGGCCAGCTGATGCTGCAGCACCTGCGACTCGCCCGAGGCGCTGCGCTCGATGAAGTCCTTGACGTTGGCCCAGATGGTGCGCCCGAGATTGGCAAGCTCCGGCCGCGCCATGAGATCACGCTTCAGACCGTCGATGCGGTCGGCGAACGCCTTGTCGCTGCCGAGCCGATCGACGAACGACAGCAGCATGCGGTCGAACTCGCCGCGGAACGGATGCTGCGGATCGTTGCGCACTTCCTCGAAGAATTTCGTGGCCGAGGCGATGATCCGGTTCACCACGAACTTGTCGGCACGATAAAGTCTCAGCAGCGTCGGCATCTCCGCGCGGACCTTGTCGCGAATCACGGTCATGGTCTCCTGCTGCGTCAGCGTCTGGTGCAGCACGCGCAGGATGTCGTCGAGCAGGCCGCCATGCTTGCCCTCCTGCACGAAGCCGCGCAGCGCGCCGGCCGCGAGCGGGGCGAGATCGATCGCGAGCACCTGCGTCGTGATGCGGCGGCTGATGAACTGCATCAACCCCGAGTTCTCGGTCGCCGCGAACGCTTCGGGCAGCATCCGCAGCACGAAGCGGGCGAGATCCTCGGAGCGCTTGCGGTCGCGCAGCCAGTCGGCGATGAACGAACCGAAATCGATCTCGCGGAGCTTGGCCTCGACCGGCCCGGATTCCAGAAAATTGTTCTCGATGAATTCGCCGAGCTTCTCGGCGATGCGTTCCTGATTGCTTTGGATGATCGCGGTGTGCGGGATCGGCAAGCCCAGCGGCCGCTTGAACAGCGCGACGACGGCATACCAGTCGGCAAGCCCGCCGATGGTCGCGGCTTCGGCAAAGGCCGCGATGAAGCCGAATACGGGATGCACCGGCAGCAGCGCTTTCGAGACGACGAAGATGATGAGGGTTGCCGCCAGCACCCCGGTCGCCAGCCACTTCACGCGGCGCAGTTCGGCTGCGCGTTCGGCATCGACGGGCGTTGCGATGAGGGCGGCGGGAAGGGTCATGGGCGCTTCGAATGTACGCTAGTTTGCCTCCGCTCGCACCTCCAGCGACAAAGGCGAAGCCTTTGCGCGGCGGTGACGGAATTGGCTTACTCAGCTTGCTCAGTGTCATCACCCGCGCATGCGGGTGATCCAGTATTCCAGAGACAGCAGTGCTTGAGCCGATAGGCCGCGGCGTACTGGGTCGCCCGGTCGAGCCGGGCGACGACAATAGTGGATGAGGACAGAGTCTTCACATCCTCTCAGGATGATGACCGTGAGGCAAAAAAGAAGGCCCGCGAAATGGCGGGCCTTCGAAAAGGGCAGTTGGTCAGTGCAAGCGCGATCAGGCGGTCTTGCCGTAGACCTTGGCGAAGTTGTCCTGCGCGGTCTTCGCACCGTCGGTGACGAGCTTGCCGAGATACTCGGTCGTGGCCTTCGCCCGCGAGACGAACAGTTCGCCACGCGCACGGACCATGTCCGACTGGATCTGGGCAGCTTCGCTCAGCGACTTGGCGGAAGCGAGCTTGTCGATGCCGGCGAAGAACGCCTCGGCGTCCTGGTAAATCGCCTGCTGGATGTTGCGGCTGATCTTGGCGGCTTCGGTCACCGAACCGGCAACAGCGGTCTCGATCACGTTGGTCACCTTCTCGGAGCCGGCATACGCATCGGCAGCGCGGGTCTTGGCGGCCTCGGCCTGCTTCTTCACGAACTCACGGGCGGCTTCCGGAACTTCCAGGTTCTGGAGCTTGGTGAACGCCTCGGTGACGGGCGCGAAGGCTTCCTTGACGCTGTTCAGCACGGAATTGGTTTCGGTGGTCATTGGGGTCTCTCCATCCTCAGGTTTGAGCTATGGGCTCACCCCGTCCGGATTGGCCCGGGGCAAAAGTGTTATGTCACAATCCATGGTGCGCCGCAACATTGATGTTGCATCGCGATATCACGAACTCGTGAATAGCATGAATAACCGGCAAATTGCCCGCGGAACCGGCAGCTAGCGGTATTTAACCACCACCCACCGCCCCAGGTAGCCCGTAGGCCTCCATCTGCGCCCGGACCTGCGCCACATTGTGCCCAAGTACGACGATGTCGTGGGTCTTGCCTTCGACATCCCGAACGTGGTCGCGCAGCAGGGCCTCTGCCTTGAAGCCGAGGCTTTCGAACAGCGCGATCGCCGCACGCTGGTCGACGGTCATCTGCACCGAGAACTTCTCCAGCCCGGCGCCAAGGGCAATAGCGAACGTCTCCTGCGACAGCGCCCGACCGACGCCCTGCCCGCGCACGTCGAGCGACACCACCATCCGGATCTCGCCGACATGCGGCGACCAGGAGTGCGGATCGCGCACCAGGGTGCCGCAACCGACCACCGTGCCGTCCTTGACCGCGAGCAGGCTCGTGATGTCGCCGCGCTCGATCTCGTTGATCCAGGCCGACAGCACCTTCGGCTGGCTGATGTTGCGCGGCAGGAACAGCAGATCATGCGTCGGCAGTTTCTGTGCGAAGGCCAGCACCGCGGCCTCGTCGGCCCGCTTCATCAGCCGGAACTCGATGTCGCCGGCCTCGGTCTTGACGTGGCGCGGATAGGAGCGTTGTTCGGTCATGTCGATCTCTTGCCCAACCAGGAGTCCAGTTTCGGCCACAGCCGCTTGATTGCATTGGCGCCGGCGACCAGCGAGACGTGACCGCCTTTCAGCATCACCTCCTCCTTGTCCGCCGAGCCGATCTTGGTGATGAGGTGCTTTGCCGCGTCATACGGCACGATGTGGTCGTGCTCGGCGACCGCATGCAGGATCGGCACCTTGATGTTGGCAAGCTTGGCCTCGCGGCCGCCCACCGTCATGGTGTCGTTGTAGAGCTTGTTGTCCCACATCAGGTCTTTGGTGATGGCGCGGAAATACTCGCCGGCGAGCGGCAGCGTGTCGGTCGCCCAGCGGTCGAACATCCGGTACGATTTGACGAACTCGTCGTTCCAGATGTTGTCCCAGAGCTGAATCTGGCCGACGACGCGCGCGGCCGGCCGCAGCATGTCGAACGATTGCAGGATCAGCTCGGGCGGCATATTGCCGGTGCTGTCGATCAGGCGATCGACATCGAAGTAGCGGCGGTCGGCGAAATTCGAGAACAGCTTCATCTCGCGGAAATCGATCGGCGTGGTGAAGCAGATCAGGTTCTTCATCGGCCCATCGTTGAAGATCGAGCCGTAGAGCAGCGACAATACGCCGCCGAAGCAATAGCCGATCACCGAGACGTCCTTTTCGCCGGAATCCTGCTGCACCCGGCGGACTGACTCCGGAATGAAGTCGAGGACGTAGTCCTCCATGCGCAGCGATTTTTCCTCGGGCTTCGGCGCGGTCCAGTCCAGCATGTAGACGTCGAAGCCGCGCTTGAGCAGGAATTCGATGAAGCTCTGCCCCGGCACCAGGTCGAGGATGTAGCCGCGGTTGGTGGTCGCCATCACGATCAGCACCGGCACGCGATAGACTTCGTCGGACAGCGGGCGGTAGTGATAGAGGTTCATGGTGCCGCGTGAATACAGCACGTCCTTCGGTGTCTCGCCGAGCGAGGGACCGGAGCTCGAGAAGTACTCGACGCCCTTGATGCTGCGCTGGATCGCGCGCTGCACCTCGGACTGGACCCGCTCGGAGATCGAGGCGAAATCAAACGGGGTGGGAGCATTCATTTGCTGTCTCCCTCCGACGGCGGGCGCCTGGTGCGCGGCGGCCGTGGCGACGCGCCGTGACCGTCGTCCGGCGCCAGCGAATTGTGATGCACCTGCTGCAGCAGCGTCTTGATCTCGTTGAGCTGGTTCTCCATCGACTGCAGCCGCTCCGCCATGCCGACGAGCTGGGCGCGGCTCGGCAGGTTCATCGCCAGCAGATATTTCTCCATCAGCTCGCCGAGCTGCTTCTGCGCGCCCGCCGCAACGCCGCCGGCTTGATTCATCACCTTCGAGAATTCAGGCGAGCTCATCAGCTGGTTGCCGAAGGAGTTGAACCCCTTCTCCATCTCGCCAATCATCGTCTGCCAGATCACGGCAGGGTCGTTGCCCTTGTCGGCCATGTGGCCCTCCTCCACAGCAATCTCGAGCGCTTGTCGCGCTTCGGTTTGTTTGTGTCATACGACACTGTTGCCATTGATCGGTCAACTGCGCGGCGCGCCCAGCGACGTCGAAGCTCTTCTGCGCTGCGTCAATCCATGGCAGCATGCAGGTTCCTGACCGCGAATCCAGGAGAGGACGCCTGTGACCACGCTCGCCCATCAGTTGCCGCAATTAACCCGCGCGAACGGCATAGACATCTGCTACGAGATATTTGGCGATGCGAATGCGGAGCCGCTGCTTCTCATCATGGGCCTCGGCGCCCAGATGATCCATTGGGACGACGAATTCTGTCGCCGGCTTGCCGCGCGCGGTTTTCGCGTGATCCGCTTCGACAACAGGGACATCGGCAAGTCCTCCCGCATGAGCGGCGGCAAGCGGCTGACTGCACTCGAGCTCATCAAGCTACGCTTTCTGAAGATTCCTGTGGCAGCGCCCTACCGGCTGGCCGACATGGCGCGGGACACGATCGGATTGATGGACGCGCTTGGCATCCGCACCGCGCATCTGGTCGGCGCCTCGATGGGCGGAATGATCGCGCAGGAGGTTGCGATCACCTTCCCCGAGCGCGTCCGCTCGTTGACCTCGATCATGTCGACCACGGGCAATCCGAAGATACCGGGACCGACCCGCGAGGCGACAGCGGTGCTGATGGCGCCGCCGCCGAAGAGCAAGGAGGAGTATTTCACCCGCTACGGCCAGACCTGGAAGGTGTTGCGCAACGGCTCGTTCCCTGAAGACGAGGCGCTGGATCCGGAGCGCGCGCGGCGCACCTTTGAGCGTGGCCTCAATCCGGAGGGCGTCGGCCGCCAGCTCCGCGCCATCCTCGCCTCCGGCAGCCGCAAGGAGCGGCTGCGCAGCGTCAAGGCGCCGACGCTGGTGATCCACGGCACCATCGATCCGCTGGTGCATCCCGAAGGCGGCAAGGACACCGCGGCCTCGATCCCGGGCGCAAAGCTCCTGATGGTCGAGGGCATGGGCCATGCACTGCCGATCCCGATGTGGCCAGAGATCATCGACGCGATCGACAAGCACGCGCACGGGGCGGCGGCAAAGGCGGCGTGAAGCCGGTATCTGCGGGTAACCATGTGAGCCACGAGTGCGTTCTTCCGGGCGCGGCATGGACACTGTAGAGAGCGCTATCCATCGCTCAGCCTCGGGAGCTACCAGATGAAGACCCCTCTCCGGCCACGGACAGCCGTCGCCGCTCTCTTCCTCGCGCTTGCGTCTTCCACCGCGATGGCGGCCACCAGCGAGGCGCAGCAGGAAGCCAACCGCAAGGCGGTGCTGGCCTTCTACGACAAGGGGCTGAATCAGAAGGACGCTGATGCTGCGCTCGCCTATGTCGGCAACCGCTATGTGCAGCACAATCCCGGCGCGGCCGACGGCCCCGACGGCTTCCGCAAATTCATCGGCTTCCTGCGCGAGAAGTTTCCGAACTCGCACAGCGAGATCAAGCGTTCGTTCGTCGACGGCGACTACGTGATCCTGCACGTCCACGCCGTGCGCGAGCCCGGCACCCGCGGCAACGCGATCGTCGACATCTTCAAGCTCGAGGACGGCAAGATCGTCGAGCATTGGGACGTGGTGCAGCCGATTCCGGAAAGTCCGGCGAACAACAACACGATGTTCTAATCGGTTGCTGCCGGATCTGAATCGGTCTTGCGCGGTCTCGGTTCACCTCTCCCCTTCGGGGAGAGGTCGGATTGCGAAGCAATCCGGGTGAGGGCTCTTGCTCTCTCGATACACCGGGACCCCTCACCCGATTTGCTGCGCAAATCGACCTCTCCCAAAGGGAGAGGTGAACTTTCGACGCCGTTCCGGCTCAGCCTAATCTCATCAGGCTTTAGCTCGTGCCAGAAGTTCGGCCGAGCCAGCGCTGGGTCGGGAACAGCTGCCATTGCCAGCGGCGGGCCGCTGCGCCCCACACGCCTCGCGGCATGAACAGCATGATCAGGATGGCGAGCGTGCCGAGCACGACGAGATAGAGGCTGCCGTACTGGGCGAGATATGTGACGAGCCCCCAGAGCAGGAGCACGCCGACCATCGGGCCTTCGATGGTGCGCACGCCGCCGATCACGACGATGAAGATCACATAGGCGGTCCAGTCGGTGACGCTGAAGGCAGCGTCGGGCGAGATGCGCGCCTTCTGCAGGTAGACCACCGCGCCGACCATGCCGGTGGCGAAGGCGACCGCGATCCACAGCAGATGGCGGATCCGCGCGGTGCGGACGCCGACGCTGCGCGCCGCCGCCGCATTGTCACGGCTGGCCGCCAGCGCAAGACCGTGGCGCGAACGGATGAAAGTGTAGATGCCGAGCGTGACCAGCACGGCGAGCAGCAGCGCCAGCCAGTAGACGAGCACATCGCGCGCCGCCGCCGGGCGCAAGCCGAGCAGCGCCTGCACCGCCTTCAGCCCGAACATCTGCGACAACTCGCCGGGCGAGATCGACATCCCGGTGCCGCCGCCGAGCGACTTGAACTGGGCGCAGATCAGCCGCAACGCTTCGGCGGCGACCCAGCTGCCGATCGCGAAATACGGCCCCTCCAGCCGGAACAGCAGCGGCCCGAGCAGTGCCGCGATCAGTGCCGCGAACAACCCGGCCAGCGGGATCGCCGCAACGGGATCGAGCCCGGCCATCACGATGCCGGCGAACAGCGCATAGGCGCCGAGCCCGACAAACGCCTGCTGCCCCACCGACACCAGCCCGCCCCACCCGGCCAGCACGTTCCAGAGCTGCGCCAGCGTCAGCATGGTGAGGACGAAGATCAGGTCCTGGATCAGATTGCGCGATGCGATCGCGGGCAGCGCGGCAAGCACCACCACCAGCACGATGCCGGCCACGGCCGCGATGCGCGATAGGCGCGTGCCGACCCGGATTTGCCACACCGGCAGATCCGCCGGGCACTGCTCCCGGCTTGCCGGGACCGCGATGCTCTCGACGCTCATGTCCGCCTCGCCGGAAAGAGACCGCGCGGCCGCACCATCAGCACGGCAAGAAAGGTGAGATGACCGGCGAGGATCTGCCACTCCGGATTGATCCGGCCGCCGATCGCCTGCGCGAGCCCGAGCACGATGCCGCCGGCCAGCGTGCCCCACAGGCTGCCGAGGCCGCCGATGATCACGGCCTCGAACGCATAGAGCAGCCGCGCCGGGCCGATCGACGGATCGAAGCTGGCGCGGATGCCGAACACGATTGCGGCGATCACCGAGACCGCGAGCGACAGCCCGACCGCGATGGCGTAGACGTTGCGCTCGTTGACGCCCATCAATTGCGCGATAGCGGGATTATCGGCGGTGGCGCGGAAGGCGCGGCCGAGCGAGGTGCGATAGAAGATGAGCTGAAGCAGCGCGACCGCGGCGATCGCCGTCACCAGCGCGGTCAGCGGCGCGAGGCCAACGCTGAGGCCAGGTGCCAGCGTCACCGACGAGGATTCGAAGGCGCCGGCCTGCAACCGTCGGCTGTCCGCGCCATAGCCGAGCAGCAGCCCGTTCTGGATCACGATCGACAGGCCGAAGGTGACGAGCAGCGGCGGCAGGATGTCGTCGCCGAGCACGCGCTCCAGCACCAGCCGTTGCAGCACGAAGCCGAGCACGAACATCGCAGCGACGACCAGCAGGGATGCGGCCGCGAACGGCAGGCCAAGCGCGGTGGTGGCGCTGAGCACGAGATAGGCGGCGAGCAGGATCAGATCGCCATGCGCCAGATTGACCAGGCGCATGATGCCGAAGATCAGCGACAGGCCGAGCGCGAACAGCGCATAGACGCCGCCGAGCAGCACGCCTTCGATGATGGTGTCGAATCCGCTCATCGGTCCCTCATGCTCCGAAATAGGCCGCGCGGATCGTGTCCTGATCCACGTCCTTGGGTCGTCCGCTCAGCGTCACGCGACCTTCCTGCAAACAGTAGAAGCGGTCGGCGGCCCGCAACGCGCGGGCGATGTCCTGCTCGACCAGCACGACTGCGGTGCCGCCTGAACGAATCTGCGGCAGCATGCGGTAGATGTCCTCCACCACGATCGGCGCGAGGCCGAGGCTGATCTCGTCGCACAGCAGGACCTGTGGGTTGGACATCAGCGCGCGGCCGATCGCCACCATCTGTTGCTGGCCGCCCGACAGCGCCGTCACGGCACCGCGCCGACGCTCCCTGAGTACCGGAAACATCCGGTACACCGCGGCGAGATCCCACGGCGCGCTGCGCTCGCCGCCATAGGCGCCGATCAGGAGGTTCTCCTCGACGCTGAGCGACGGGAATAGCTGGCGGCCCTCCGGGACCAGCGCGAGGCCGAGCCGCACGATGCTGGCGGCGGACGCATCGCCGATCGCCCGTCCGCCGAGACGGATGGCATCGGAGCGGTTCTTCACGAGACCCGCGAGCGATTTCAGCATGGTCGACTTGCCGGCGCCATTGGCGCCAATCACCGCGACCGCCTCGCCCTCCGCCAATTCGAAATCGATCCCGAACAGCGCCTGGAAGTCGCCATAGAACGCGTCGAGCGCGGTGACGTTGAGCAGCGCGGTCATGCCGGCACTCCCATGTAGATGGTCTCGACCTCGCGCGAGCGCATCACCTCGGCGGGTGGCCCCTGGGCGACGACCTTGCCGAAGTTCAGCACGACCAGCCGTTGCACCACGGCGAGCAACGCGTGCACCACGTGCTCGATCCAGATGATGGCAACACCTTCGGCGTGGATGGTTCTGATCGTCTCGACCAGCTGATGGCATTCGGCATCGGTGAGGCCGCCCGCGATCTCGTCCAGCAGCAGTGTGCGTGGCCTGGTGGCGAGCGCCCGCGCCAGCTCGAGCCGCTTGCGATCGAGCAACGGCAGGCTGCCGGCAAGCCGATTGGCCTTGGCTTCGAGGCCGGTCAGGTCGAGCATGCGGCCGCAATGCTGCACGGCGTCAGCCTCCGACAATCCACCACCGAACTGAGCTGCGACCGCAAGGTTCTCGAACACCGAGAGATGATCGAACGGTTGCGGGATCTGGAACGAGCGCCCGATGCCCGCGCGGCAGCGCGCCTCGGGCGAGAGACCCGTGATGTCGACACCATCGAGGACGACGCGGCCGGCATCCGGCCGCAGCAACCCGGTAATCAGGTTGAACAGCGTCGACTTGCCGGCGCCGTTCGGCCCGATCACGCCGAGCGCCTCGCCGGACGAAAGGGTCAGGGCGATGGCATCGGCGACGACGATGGCGCCGAACTTCTTCGAGACGGAATGGAGTTCGAGCATATCAGCTCACCGCGTGAATTCGCTGGGAGATGATGCGCGGACATGCCGCGCATCATCAATCGACAATTGCGACGTGCTCGCTAGCTCAACGCCTGCATGTCGCCGCCGAGCGGGATCTGCGGCGCCAGTCTGTTGTCCGTGATCACCATGTCGTATCTGTCGCCGTTGAGCCGCCATTGGCCGCCGACCAGCGGCGTCTTGGCGATGTTCTTCGCCGCGAACGGCGGCACCGCGCTGGAGCCGAACGCGACCTGGCCGACGATCGTGTCGAGCTTGGTGGCGCCGATCGCTTTTGCGAGTGCCGCGCCGTCGCTCGGATCGCCGGAGCGCTTGATCGCGTCGATCGCGACCTCGAACAGCGAATGCACGAAGCCGATCGGCTGGGTCCATTGCTTGCCGGAGGCCTGCGCATAGCCCTTGGCGAGATCGGCGGCGCTGACGCCGCTGAGGCTCGACTTGTAGGGATGCGTCGGCGTCCACCACACCTCGGTCGAGATGTTGTTGCCGCCCTTGCCGAGCGCCTGCACCGACGCCGGAAACAGCAGCGCCTTGGCGACCGACACGACTTTCGGCTTCAGCCCCTTCTGCCGCGACTGGTTCCAGAACGTGGTGAAATCGGGCGGGATGATCACGCCGGTGATGATCTCGGCATCGGCACCGCGAAATGCGGCGATCTGCGAGCTGAAGTCGTCGGTGAGGTTCTGGAAACGGCCGGGATCGGTGAGCTTGAAGCCCTGCTTGGCCATGACAGGCGGGAAGCCGATCGTGGTGTCGCCCCAGGCATTGCCGTCGGCATCGTTCGGAAACAGCGCGCCGACCGATTTGTTGGTCGCGACCTGGCTCCACATGCTGGTGAAGACGCCGATCACATCCTCCAGGCCCCAGAAATAGTGGAACGTGTAGTCGAACGGCTTCCAGCTCTTGGGGTCGCCGGGGTTGGCCTGCCGGCCGATGAAGTTGGTCTGCCACGGCGCCACGGAGGAGATGCACGGCACCTGCTCGAGCTCGCACTGCGTCGCCACCGGATTGTTGGTCTCGGGTGTGGCGCCGACCACGATCAGGCTGACATTGTCGCGGGTGATCAGCTCCTTGGCGACTTCTGCGGCACGGTTCGGGTTCGACTGACTGTCTTTCGTCACCACCTCGACCGGATAGGTCTGCGATCCGACCTTGACGCCGTCCTTGATGAATTTTCGGAATTCACCGAGCACGAAATCGTCGGCTTCGGCGAAGGCCGCGAGCGGCCCGCTCTTCGGCGAGACATAGCCGATCTTGATCGGCTTGTTGGCCGCGCGCGCGGCCGGTGCGAACAACGTCGCGCTGCCTGCGGCGGCGAAGCCTCCGGCGAGGCCCTGCAAGACGCGGCGGCGATCGAAAGACATTGCGTTCAATTGATACTTGCTCATTTTCCCCTCCCTTGGCAGGCCGGCTGTTCACCGGCTGCCGTTCATTTCGTTCTGAAAAAGGATTGCCGACGTCGCGCCGCATCACGCGGCGGCGACGGCCTTCGCTTGCGCGTTGCGGCCGAGGATCTGGCCGAACACCTCGAGCAGCACATCGCTGGCATTGGCCGACGCCTCCTTGGCGCGCCAGGCGACATACATGTCGGGACGCACCAGCACGCAGCCGTCCTCGTCGACCTCGCTCTGGCGATACCAGTCGGCATAGATGTCGAGCGCATCGCAGCCCTGCGGCCCGATCGTCACCACATCGACCGGCAGGCCATAAGCCTTCTCGACCGCGGCGGCGGCCGTCTTCCAGCCGTCGCCGCCGATTCCGGTGAGCAGCGTGAAGCGACCCTTGCCGGTGAGATCGAGCGTCGACTTGCGCTCGCCCTGATGCTCGACCCAGATATGCGGCAGATGCGCGCCGGGCCAGGTGGTGGCCTGATAATACAGCTCGTGATCCCTGGCGAACGCCGGCATCGGCGTGCCGTCGGAGACCACGGCGGTCGAGGCGTAGCGCTGGTTCAGTTCGACGCCGTGGCAGTTGAACTCGTAGCTCTTGTTGGCGATCGCCTCATAGAGCTTCTTGCGGCGCGCCTTGCCTTCGGCGGTCGGCGCCTTGCGCGCGGCGATCGCCTTGCGCGCTTCGGCCGGATCGGTCGAGGCGACGAGGCCCACGGCCTCGAAGATCGGCGGGAAGTCGCCGATGCTCTGGTTGGCGCGGGTCACGATCTGCTTGCCGACCGGCTGGCGTTCGGCCGAATAGGTCTCGAGCAGCGACGGCGCCGCATGGCCCTCGAGCACCAGCTTGAGCTTCCAGCAGAGATTATAGGCATCCTGGATCGAGGTGTTGGAGCCGAGGCCGTTGGTCGGCGGGTGGCGATGCACGGCATCGCCGACGCAGAACACGCGGCCGGACGAATAGTGGCCGGCATACATCTCGTTCACGGTCCAGGTCGAGGTCGAGCGGACCTTGACCTCGAGCGTCTCGTCGCCGACGAGGTTGCGCACGATCGAGATCGCCTCGTCGTTGGAGAGCTTGCGCTCGCCCTGCTCGATGTCGTAGCCCCAGATGATCAACCATTCGTTCCACGGCCGCACCATGCGGATCAGGCCGGCGCCGATGCCGCCGATCTCGGCGCCCGGCTGCAGCACCCAGTACAGCACGCTCGGCCGGTGCGCGACGTATTTGCTCAAATCCGCCTGCACGATGATGTTCATGCTGCCGGCGCGGCCCATCTGGCCCTCCATCGGCAGCCCGATCACTTCGGCGACCCGGCTGCGGCCGCCATCGGCGCCGATCAGATACTTCGCGCGGATCTGATAGGTCTCGCCGGACAGGCGGTCCTTCACCGTCGCGGTGACGCCGTCGGCATCCTGCAGCAGATCGACGAACTCGGTGTTGAAGCACAGCGATGTGCCGCGCTGGCCGGCGGCCTCGATCAGGATCGGCTCGAGGAAATTCTGCGGCAGGTCGCAGATGCGCGCGGGACTGGCGAGGTCGTAATCCGCCTTGCGCGAAGGATGGTTGCCCCAGGAATACAGCCGGCCGAACTCCTCGCCGGCGAGACTTTCGCAGAACACATTGTTGGCCATCAGATGCTGCGGCACCGCCTGCGCGACCGCCTTCTCCTCGAGCCCGAGATCGCGCAGCACCTCCATCGCGCGCTGGTTGGTGATGTGGGCGCGCGGCGTGTCGGCCAGCCAGCCATATTTGGTCACCAGGATGTGCTTGACGTCATACATGCCGAGCAGCGCCGCCGCCGTCGCGCCGGCCGGGCCACTGCCGACGACAAGCACGTCGGTCTCAACAGGTTTGCTGGTCATGGTCCTCTCCTTGGTCGTGTTGTTGGTTGTGATCGTTATTCCGCGGCCATCATCGGCTGCGGCACCAGGCCTGCGCCGGGCTTCATCTGGAAGTCGTAGGTCATCAGGTGCCACGGGCCGGAGACCCGCTCGCCGTTCGGCAGCACCGGCTCGCTCTTCGGCTCGACGCGGGCGATCAGCTCGTCCTTGACGCCGAACACCACGTCGCTGCGCAGATACTCGTCGCCATCGAGGAAGACGTGGGTGATCAGCGGCTCGTAGCCCTCGGCCTTGACCAGGAAGTGCACATGCGCCGGCCGCATCGGATGACGTTTCGTGGCGGTGATGAGATCTCCGACCGGGCCATCGGTCGGGATCGGATAGCTGCACGGCAGGATGGTGCGGAACGAGAAGCGGCCGTCGGCATCGGTGACGAAGCGCGCGCGCAGCGATGGACCGTGCGCCGCGTAATCCGCCTTCTGCGAATCGTAGAAACCGTCATCGTCGGCGTGCCAGACGTCGATCTCGGCGGCGGCGAGCGGCTTGCCGGCAAGGTCGGTGACGCGGCTCTGCACGAACATCGGCTCGCCGTCGATGCCTTCGGAGATGTTCGCGCCGTGCGGCGTGACGCGGTGCTCGCCGACATAGAACGGCCCGAGCACCGTGGTCTCGGTGGCGCCCTCGCGCTCGCGGTGATTGACCGCATCGACCAGCATCGAGACGCCGAGCACGTCGGACAGCAGGATGAATTCCTGGCGCAGCGGCGTGCAGGTCTGGCCGGTGCGGGTCAGGAATTCGATCGCCTGATTCCATTCCTCGAAGGTGAGCTCGGTGCGACGCACCAGATCGTGCAGCGACTTGACCGTCTCCTCGATGAGAAACTTCAGCCGCTTGTTCGGCGTGTTGGCGAAGCTGCGGATCACCTCGTCGGTGAGATCATGCTCGTTGAAATTGGCCATCGTGTTGTCCCTTGATCTTGAGATGTCAGTGCTGCGCGGGCGCGTCGCCGCGCCAGGCCGCCGCGATCAGGTCCTGGATCGCGACGCGCTCCACAGGTCTTGGATTGGCATAGGGGCTGCGCACCGCCATCTCGGCGGCGCGCGCGATGCCGTCCTCGGACATGCCGATGTCGGCCAGCCGGCGCGGCAGGGCGAGCCGCTGCGCGAGATCGAACAGCCCTTGCGGCGCATCCGTCGTGCGCAATGCGCGCGCAACTCGCGTCATCGCGTCAGGCGCGGCGGCGGCATTGTAAGCGGCCGCATGCGGCAGCACGATCGCGTGGGTTTCGGCGTGCGGAAGGTTGAACATGCCGCCCAGCACGTGGCAAAGCTTGTGGTGCAGCGACATCCCGACCGCGCCGAGGCATACGCCGCACAGCCAGGCGCCGTAGAGTGCATCGCGCCTCGCCCCGGGATCGGCAGGCTCAGTCATGATGCGCGGCAGTGCGCGGGCAAGCGCGGCGATGCCTTCCTCCGCCATCAGCGAGGTCAATGGATTGGCGTCGGGTGCATACAGCGCTTCGACCGCATGGGCGATCGCGTTCAGGCCGCTGGCGGCGGAGATGTGAGCGGGCAGGCTGACGGTGAGATCGACATCGTAGATGACAGTGTCGGGCACCAGATCCTGGGACTGCTGCGTGGTCTTGATGCCGTTCGTGGTTTCGCCGAGGATTGGCGTCATCTCCGATCCGGCATAGGTAGTCGGGACAGCGATGTGCGGCAGCCCGGTGCGCAGCGACAGCGCCTTGCCGAGCCCGACCGTCGAGCCGCCCCCGATCGCAACCAAACCGTCGATGTCGCGGGATTCAACGATGCGAAGCGCTTCGTTCGTGACCTCGACCGGCGTGTGCATGCGCGCGCCGGCAAACGTTCCTGCGAGCCTGTCACCGAGGCCCGCACCAAGCCGGCGTCCGAGATCCTGCTGCTCGGGCGTGGTCAGCACCAGCGCCCGCTTGATGCCGAGGCGCTCGGTCTCCTCGCCAAGCCGCGCCGAGGTGCCGGCGCCGAACACCACGCGATATTGCTGCGAGCAATAGGCAAAGGCGCCCTGACCGGTATCACCGGCCCCCACGATCGGCGGGCATACGGCATCGGACGCTGCGATGCTCATGGCATTTCTCCCAGCCGGCGGACCGGCAAATTTCACCTTGTTGGGAGAAAGCTAGCGGCAGGCGGCGGTCGCGGGCCTGCACGAAACCGGAGAGAATCTGCACAAAACCGGAAAAATCGTCAGCCCGGATGCGGCGGGCAGCGCCCCTCGCCTGCCCCCGTCCGCCACGCGCTAATGGCTGCGCCGGTATCGCCCGGGCGTCACGCCGGTGAAGCGGCGGAACATGCGCGTAAAATGCTCCTGGTGGGAGAAGCCGCAGGCCAGCGCGATGTCGGCGAGGCTCTGCGTCTCGTCGGCAAGCAGCGCCCTGGCGCGCTCGATGCGCAGATTGAGCACGTATTGGTAGGGCGAGACGCCGCTGGTCGCCTTGAACAGGCGCACGAAATATTCGGTGCTGCGGCCGCACAGCTCCGCCAGCTGGTCGAGCCGGATGTCGGTATCGAGATTGGCGTCGACGAATTCGCGGATCCGCGCCATCTGCCTGTTGCTGAGCAGGTTCGGATGCTTGCCGGCCTCCACGCTCGGCTTGTGGAAATTGATCGCGACAAAGCGGTTGGCGATCGCCTGCGCGATCGGATCGACGAACAGCGACGAGGCCGGCAGGCCGCCGGTGATGGTCTCGCCGATCGCCGCGGCGAGATGCTCCAGCACGGCGTCCTGATCGCCGAGCATCGGCGCCAGCCCGCTGATCAGGCTGGACGCCCCGTCCTGCCCCGCGAACAGGTCGGACCGCAGATAGATGTGGGTGGATTCCAGCGCCTCACGCAAAACCACGTTGCAGGTGTGCCCCGCCGGCAGGAAGAACACACCGCCGCGCGGGATCTGCCGGGCGACCGACTTGCCGTCCATCACATAGGTGATGTCGACCGGACCGCCGCGATGCAGCACCATCAGATTGTCCGACAGCGCGTGGAAATGCCCGTCAAACGGCCGTTCGCGCTGGACCGAGGCAAACGCCGACGACCAGCCGAGCCCTTCGCTCGAGCCGCGGAAATCGGCCTGAAAGCGGTTCAGGATCCCGTGCGTCTCCTGCACCCCAAAATTCGACGTCGCCTGCATCCGGCAGTCCAAGGGCTCGAGGCTTCACGTGCCGTTTAAGTGAAACCCAACAGCCATGGATTTTCAACACAATCGAACCGGCGGCTCCCCGCGGCGACCTTGCTGCGTCGCAATAGCTGGGCTTCTATTCCTTGACCGCAAGCCAGATCACGTGCCGTACACCGCGGCCGCGACCCGCGGCACGGACGGCAATCTCGTTGACCGCGAACCCGGCCCGGGACAGCGATTTCGGGAACCTGGCATTCGGACCTGACGACCAGACGGCAAGCACGCCGCCGCGCCGCAACGCGGCGTTTGCGACCTGGAGGCCGGAGACGTCGTACAGCGCGTCATTGGCCTTACGTGTCAGCCCCTCCGGCCCGTTATCGACATCGAGCAGGATGGCATCGAAGCTGCGCGGATGGCGCGCGATCACGTCAGCAACATCCGCCTCCTCGATTCGCACGCGCGGATCGTTCAGGCTGTCGCCGAAGATCTCGGCCATCGGGCCTCTCGCCCAGGCGACCACGGCCGGCACCAGTTCGGCCACCACGATCCGCGCATCCGCTCCGAGCACGGCGAGCGCAGCCCGCAGCGTAAAGCCCATGCCGAGGCCGCCGATGAGAAAATGCGGCCGTGCGACCTTGTCGATCCTCTTCGCGGCAAGCGTCGCCAGCGCCTCTTCCGAGCCCGACAGGCGGCTGTTCATCAGCTCGTTGGTGCCGAGCATGATCGAGAATTCGCGGCCGCGCCGCATCAGACGCAATTCACCCTCGGTGCCGGGAATGCGCGCAGTATCGATCTTTTCCCACGGAATCATGCGGCGGCTTGTAGCATGGCCGGCACCATGGCCGTAGCCCGGATGGAGCGCAGCGCAATCCGGGACAGCCTCATATTCGGATCGATCGTCCCGGATTTCGCTTCGCTCCATCCGGGCTACGAAGGCGCAAGGCTAACCACCGGCCCAGACGTCGAGCACGTAGCGATTCCCTGTGCCCATCTCCTCGATCCAGCGCGCGGCTGCATCGGCGTCGACGCCGGTGCGTTCGCGGTAGATCGACATCAGGGTCGCCTTGACGTCGGGCTCCATCTTGCCGCCGTCGCCGCAGACATAGACGATCGCGCCCTTCTGGATCAGCTCCCAGACCCGGTCCTTCTGCGCGGCGACGAGGTGCTGCACATAGGTCTTCGGGCCGTCGGCGCGCGAGAACGCGGTGAAGAGCTCACTGACGCCATCGGCCGCGAACGCCTTCAGCTCATCCGCATAGATGAAGTCCTGCTCCGGATGGCGGCAGCCGAAGAACAGCATCGCGGGGCCCAAGGTCGCGCCCCGTGCCTTGCGCGCGGCGCGCTCCTGCAGGAAGCCGCGGAACGGCGCGAGCCCGGTGCCCGGCCCGATCATGATGATCGGCACGGTGTCGTCGTCCGGCAGGCGGAAGCCGGCCTTGGTCTCCTTGATGGTGGCGTGGACGGTGTCGCCGGCTCTGCGGCGCGCCAGATAGTTGGAGCAGATACCCTTATAGATGCCGCGACCGGAGCTTGCCGGCGCCTCGACGACGCCAACGGTGACGCTGCAGCGCTGCGCCTCGCCGGCCGGAGACGACGAGATCGAGTAGTAGCGCGGCGCCAGCAGCGACAGCATTTCGAGGTAAAGGTGGAACGGCAGCTCGCAGGCCGGATATTCCTCGAGCAGGTCGAACACCGATTTGCGCTTCGCCAGCACCTCGGTGCGATAGCGCTCGGCCGAGGCGTCGTCGTCGCCGACATAGGCCATCAGCTTCGGCTTGGTCACCGGGCAGCGGGTGTGCTCGGACATGATCTGGATTTGCTTGCGGGTCGCGACCTGCTGCAGCTCGACGAACTCGGTGAGCAGCCGCCCGACCGACACGGCGTTGCCGACCGGCAATTGCGCGCGGCGGCCTTCCGAGACCTGCAGGCGGATCTGGTCGGCGGGCAGGAAGCCGAACCGGCGGGCGACGGAATCGACCAGGGTCGGATCGTTGCGCGGCACCACGCTGAGATGATCGCCGACGCGATACTTCAGGCTGGACGGCAGCTCGACCTCGATGTGCCGCGTCGAGCGCTCCGACGGACGGGCGCCTTCCTTGGTCTGCAGCTCGCTGTTGACGAGCACCCTCATCGGCACCGCGCCGCCTTGCGTCACGATGGTGTTGACCGCGCCCTGCGCCACCGGCTCGATCGCATAAAGCGGTTCGTCCTCGGCGGTGCGGGTGAAATTCCAGTCGATGCCGAATTCCTTGGTCGCGACCTTCGCGGCCTCCGGAAACCATTTCTGGAACTGGCCGTCGAGATCGCTGCGCGCATCGCCCTCGCCGCGCGGATAGACCGCGCGCGCGCCATGCTTGGTCAGTTGCTCGTCGATGAAGCGCGGCACCGATTGATAGGTCGCCGCCCAATCGCTGTTGCCGCAGCCGAACACCGCGTAGCGAACCTTGGCGAAGGCGTCCTTCGGCAGGTCGCTCTCCAGCCATTTGACGAACTGCGTCGCATTGTCGGGCGCCGCGCCATTGTAGGAGGCGCAGATGATCAGCACGCCGCCCTCCTCCGGCAGCTTGCCGACATAATCGTCCAGCGGACCGAGCCGGGTGCCAAAACCGTTGATCTCCGAGAGATCCGCCATGCGGGTCGCCAGTTCCTCGGCCGAGCCGAGGTTGGAGCCGTAGAGCACGAGCATCGGCGTGTTGTGGCCGGGCCGCGTGGTCGGCGCGCGCTGCGGCTTCGGTGCGGCCGCAACGGCGCCCGCGCTGCCGGCGAACGCGCCGCGATCCTTGTCGTCGCGCGGCCGCACCTTGATCCTGAAGCCGTCGGGCTTGACGGTCAGCGTCTCCTTCAGATGCATCTGGTAGCGATGCACGTCGAGCAGCTTGAAGCGCTGCAGAATCATTCCGATCGCAAGCGCCGCCTCGTGCATGGCGAAGCCGCGGCCGATGCAGGCGCGCTGGCCGTTGCCGAACGGCTTCCAGGCGTTGATCGGGCGCTTGGCTTCGGCCTCGCGGCTGAAATTCTCCGGATCGAACACGTCGGGGTTCGGCCCCCAGACGCTGGGGTCGCGGTGCAGCGCCATCACCAGGATGGTGATGAAGGTGTTTTTCTTCAGCTTGTATTTACCGCCGATCATCTCATCGTTGAGCGGCGCGATGCCGTAGGCCGGCGCCGGCGGCCACAGCCGCAGCGCCTCCTTCAGGCATTGGGTGATGTAGACGAGCTGCGTCACCTGCTGATAGGTCGGCCGCGCGTTGACGTCGGGGCCGAGGACGCGATCGACCTCCTGATAGGCCTTCTTCAGCACCTCGGGATGCTTCAACAGCGCATAGATCGTGCACGACAGCAGGCCGCTGGTGGTTTCGTGCCCGGCGATCAGGAACGTGTTGATCTGGTAGCGGATGTTGACGTCGTCGAGCTGCTCGCCGGTGGCGCGGTCGACGCCGGTCATCATCGCGGCCAGCATGTCCTTCTTGTCGTCGGTCACGTCGGTGTTGCCGCGTCGCTCGGCGATGATCTCGTCGACCATCTTGTTCATGAAGGCGACGTCGTCGGTCAGCGTCTTGCGCCGCTTCTGCATCCACAGACCCTCGAGCGGCAGGCCGCGGGTCATCATGATGGTCTCGAGCGAGCGCACCAGCGATTCCACGAAAGGGTGGTAGTCGCGGCGGTAGAACGAATTGAAGCGATAGTCGAAGCCGCAGAGCCCGATGGTATCAAGGGTCAGCGCCGTCATGTCGTGGACGACCTCGATCTCCTCGTCGGCGTTGAGACGCTCCCACTTCTTGACGAGCTGCTCGGCGATATCGACCATGCTCGGGTGGTACGACTGCATGGCGCGGTTGCCGAACGGCTGCATCAGGATGTTGTGCGCCTTGCTCCAGTTCGGCTCCCGGGTGTCGGCGGTGAACAATCCGTCGCCGCCGACCGCGCGCACCCGGCGCAGCGAGCCGCGCACCGCCTTGTCGAAGCGCTTCTCGTCGGAAAGCTCGTCGACCAGATCGTGGCCGGACACGATCACGAGCGGCGCGCCCATCATGTCGAGCCAGAAGATCGGTCCGAGCTCCTTGGAGAGCTTGACGAGATGCTGCACCGGCGCGGTCGAATCCAGCGACAGCATGTTGCCGACCACCGGCTTCGTCGGCGGATGCGGGATCGGACTCAGTCTGTTGCCGGACGCCATGTCGAGATTGCCCCCTACCTTGTCTCTCAACCGTTATTGCGAGCCACCCGGTCGGCGCGAAGCGCCGCCGGATGACAGGCTCCGCGAAGCAATCCATCTCGCCTCAAGGGGAGTGAATGGATTGCTTCGTCGCTTCGCTCCTCGCAATGACGGCAAAGATTATCCAAACCGCTTTCTACGCCACTCGATCAGCTTGGCGCTGACCTCGTCCGGCTTTTCCTGCTGCGTCCAATGGCCGCTGTCCTTGACCAGGTACTTTTCGAGGTCCGGCACCAGCTTCTCCATGCCGTCGGCCGCCGAGGGTGGCAGCACCGCGTCGTTCTCGGCCATGATCATCAGCGACGGCACCCGCACATTGTGATCCAGCCCGGCCGAACGCTCCCAGTTGCGGGTGAAGTTGCGATACCAGTTGATGCCGCCGGTGAAGCCGGTCCTGGTGAAGGTGTCGACGAACACCTTCTTCTCCTCCGCCGAGAGGATCGGCGTCCGCGGATCGTGCTTGGCGTCGTAGTTCGCAATCATCTGCGGGAACGCCAGGTTCAGCCGCGCCGAGGCACCGACGCCGGCGATCGGCTGTTCGGGTGGCGCATCCGCAGGACGCGGCGCCGGCTTGCGCATGAAGGCGTCGAAGGTCTGTTCGACCCGGCTGCCAAAAATCCGGTCAGGCTCGCGCGCCGGATCCTGGAACTGGACGATGTACATGTGGTCGCCGAAGCGCTGGCGGAACAGCGCGATCGGGTCCATCGGCGCACGGTCCCAATGCGGCGTGTTGACGCCGACGACGCCGGCGACCCGCGACGGGTGCCTGAGCGGCATCTGCCAGACGACAAAGCCGCCCCAGTCGTGACCGACGAAGATCGCCTTGTCGATCTTGAGGTGATCGAGCAGGCCGACCAGATCGCCGGTCAGGTGCTCCATGTCGTAGGCTTCGACCGGCTCCGGCCGGTCGGTGGCGCCATAGCCGCGCTGATCCGGCGCGATCACCCGGATCCCGGCCTCGCCCAGCGCCTTGATCTGATGACGCCAGGAGAACGCCAGTTCAGGCCAACCATGGCACAGCACCACGGGCGGCGCGTCGGTCTTGGGGCCAGCTTCGTAGAACCCCATGCGGATGCCGTTCGTCTCGGCGAACTGCAGCGGTGGCATATCGATCATTGAAGCAATTCCTATTCGGCCGCGCCCTTGATGTCCGCAGGCGGGGGAGCGAACGCCGCCTCGAGTGCATCGAACTCGAGCGGCAGCATGTCACACATCACCTGCACGTGGGGAATGATGTTGGCACCCACGATGAAGCCGAAATCGAGCTGATCGCGGTAGCTCTGCACGGTGATGTTGAGCGCAACGCCGTGGGTCGAGATCGAAACCGGGAAGATGTGCAGCAGCTCGGCGCCCGCCGCGTACAGCGTCTGCCGCGGCCCCGGCACGTTCGAGACCGTGATGTTGGTCGCCGGCGGCAGCACGTTGGAGAGGTCGGAGCGGCTGTACAGCAGCGCCATGATCTGCACCAGGATGGGCGCGCCCAGCAGCGAGATGTTGGAGACCTGCGGCACCAGGGCGCGCAGCGGGTGCGACATCTCCTTGGACTTGGTGGACTGCGCGATGATGGTTTCCAGCCGCTTCTTGGGATCCTCGATGTCGGTCGCGATCGAGCAGATCATGCCGAACACCTGGTTGTTGGACTCGGCATTACCCTCCTCGCGCAGCGAGATCGGCACGCCGGCGGTCAGCGACTTGTTCGGCAGCGCGCCCTGGCTGATCAGATAGCGCCGCACCACGCCGGAGGCGAGCGCCAGCACGACGTCGTTGAGCTTGCCGCCGGATGCCTTCGCAAGCGCCTTGGCGCGCGACAGCGAGATCGAGGTGCCGGCAAAGCTGCGCTCCGACGAGATCGCCTTGTTGAGGATGGTCGGCGGCGAGGCCATCGCCTGCAGGCTCTCGCGCGACCGGGGATCGGCGACCTTGGCGACGACGTCGGACAGGCTCTTCATGACGGTCGGCATCGAGCCCGCGAACTTCACCGCGCTCTCGATCTGGAACATGGCGTTGTCGAACAGGATCGAGCCGAGGTCGCTCTTGCCGGAGCGAGGCAGCTCCAGGTTCTTCTGCGCGGCAGCGGCCGCCTCGAACGGCTGGGTCCACAGCTGCTGATAGGCGTCGATCAGATTGGCCGCGATGTCGCGCGGCTCCTGCGCGACCTCTTTTGCGCCCGGCGGTTCGATCTCGCGCGGCACCGGCGTCAGGTCGTAGATCATGCTGGTCAGCGCCGCACCGGCGCCGCCGTCGATGCAGGCGTGGTGCATCTTGGAATAGAGCCCGATCTCGTTGTCCTTCATGCCCTCGAAGACATAGAACTCCCAGAGCGGACGGGCGCGGTTCAAGAGCTTGGCGTGCATCCAGCCGACGATACGCTCCAGCGTGGCGCGATCGCGCGGCGCAGGCAGGCTGGCGCGGAAGATGTGACGGTCGATGTCGAACTGGTCGTCCTCGACCCAGGACGGATGGTCGATGTCGAGCGGCGCCTTCTGCAGGCGCGCCTTGAGGATCGGCGCGATGTGCAGCCGCGAGGCGATCATCGCCTTGAACTCCTCGAAGAAGTCGCCCTTGTAGCCGTCGGGCAGCCGGAAGATCGCCATGCTGCCGACATGCATCGGCATTTCCGGCGTTTCCAGATACAGAAACGATGCGTCCAGCGAGGACAGCTTCTTGGCGTCGCTCATGTTCTCCTCCCGAGAGCCAACTCACGCGGGCGCCTTGGCGGCGCTTCTCGTCGTTAGGATAGTGCCTGTTCTGCCGGCCCGTAGGCAATGGCAAAGGGGCCCGACCGGTCAAAATGCCGGAACTCGCCTTCCGGCTGTGCCAGCCGGTCCGCGATCGCCCACAAAGCTGCGGGGTTGACGCCGAGGCCGATGTGGCTCGCGAGATGCACCTCGATGTTTTCGGCGCTCTCCGACGGGCGAACCCGCGAGGTCCGCCAGTTCACGATGCCGTCGGTGCGGGAATAGATCGAGGTGGTCGGCACCGGCATGTCGCCGGCAATCGCGGCGCGGATTTCGGGAATGTCGTCCACCGCCTCGCCGGACAGCAGCTCATAGAGCCGTGTCGCGTTGGTGGCGCGGATGTCGTCGGCGAACGGACTGCCCAGCGTGATGATGGACCGCACCAGCTCCGGCATCTGCGACGCCAGGTCGCGCGCATAGACGCCGCCGAGGCTCCAGCCGATGATCGAGACCCTGCGCCCCGACGCCTCATGGACCCGCTTCAGCAGGTCGCGCAGCGCAGCCCGCCTGCTGGAAATCCCGCCGAAATTGCGGCCCATATTCCAGGCATAGGCGTCGTAGCCGAGCTCCTTCAGATAACGCCGCATCGGCGCCATCGAAAGGTCGCTGGCGAGGAAGCCCGGCAGCGCCAGCACCGGATGACCGTCGCCCTTCGGCGCCTGCATCAGCAAGGGCGACAGCAAGAGGCTCGAATTCAACTCGAGCACGCCGCGCGCTTCCGCCAGCATCAGGAACAGGCTGGGTGGGCGCAACCGGCGTTCGGTCCGGTCAATGCTCCTGTCCATACCCGCCACTATTTCTTCTTGCTCGTGCCGCCGAAGCCAGCCATCGCCACGAACATGTCCTGGAAGCGCTCGGCGAGCTTGGGATCGAAGGTGAACCAGCTCTGCATCAGCGATTCCGGCGAAATCTTCTCGATGTTGGACAACATCTGCTGTTGCAGCTTGTCCATCACAGCGGTCTGCATCGGCGCCACGTCGGGCAGGCCGAAGAACTGCCGCGCTTCGAGGGGCGTGCAATCTATCTCGACGTTGACTTTCATATCCGCCTCCTCAAATGCGCCTTGGCCGAGCTCTGCTTGGCCCAGCTCAGTATCGCCGGGACGGGGTCCGTCGCGCAAGCGAGCCATACCCGCCCCAATGGATAGTCGGCCTCAATCATCCGTTATGGTCAACCGAACCGTTTCGAGCGGCCGGCGCAAACGGGCTCGCCGGCGCTCATTCCGGGACCTGCAAGCGGCACTCCGAAAGTCGAATGTCACGCGCCCGCACCGACCGCCTACGCTCATCTCGCATTCATTGCGCTGCACCCGCGCGAGGCGATTAACCCTTTGGGAAATCGCGCTTGCGCGGCCGGTAAACTCTGGCAACATGTATCAATAATACCAGCCGGACAAAGCAACTGGCGGACAAAAACGGGGACGCGGGATCACATGTCGGTACGTTGGAGTTTGTTTGCGGCGACGGCCGTCGCGCTCATCGCCTTTGCCTTGCCGGCATCGGCCCAGACGCTGAAATATGCCAATCAGGGCGAGCTGAAGTCGCTGGACCCCTACACGCTGAAGGAAACCACGACGATCGCGCACCACGCGCATGTCTATGAAGGCCTCACCGCGCGCGACAAGGACCTCAAGATCATTCCGGCACTGGCGGAAAGCTGGGAGACGCTGACCCCGACCAAATGGCGCTTCCATCTGCGCAAAGGCGTGAAATTCCACAATGGCGATCCCTTCACCGCCGACGACGTGCTGTTCTCCGCCGACCGCGTCCGCGCCAAGGGCTCCAATTTCCTCAGCAACGTCCCGGCCGACGCCAAGTTCACCAAGGTCGACGACTACACCGTCGATGTGACGCTGGATTCGCCCAATCCCATTCTGACCTCGCAATGGGATAGCTGGTACATCATGGACAAGAAGTGGTGCGAGGAGAACAACTCGGTCGCACCGACGCCGGCCTCCGCGACCACGCCGAGCTACGCGGCGCTGCACGAGAACGGCACCGGTCCGTTCACGATCGAGAGCCATCAGCCCGGCGTGAAGACCGTGTTCAAGGCGTTTCCAGGCTATTGGCGCAAGCCCGAGCATAATCTCCAGGAGATCATCTTCACCCCGATCGGCTCCGACGCCACCCGCGTTGCCGCGCTGCTCTCGGGCGAGGTCGATGTCATCGAACCGGTTCCGCTCCAGGACATCCAGCGCGTCAATTCCAGCGGCATCGCCACCGTGATGACCGCGCCGGAGATCCGCACCATCTTCATCGGCATGGACATGGCGCGCGACGAGCTGCTGTACTCCAACGTCAAGGGCAAGAATCCCTTCAAGGACATCCGCGTCCGCGAAGCCTTCTACAAGACGATCGACGTCGATCTGATCAAGACCCGCGTGATGCGCGGCATGTCGACGCCCTCGACGCTGATGATCGCGCCCGAGCTCTATCCGCTGTCGAAGGAATTCACCCGGCCGAAACTCGATCCTGATGGCGCCAAGAAGCTGTTGGCCGATGCCGGCTATCCGAGCGGCTTCGAAGTCACGATGGATTGCCCGAACGACCGCTACGTCAACGACGCCGCGATCTGCCAGGCCGTGGTCGGCATGCTGGCCCGCATCGGCGTCAAGGTGAACCTGCTGGCGCAGCCGAAGGCGCAGTATTTCGCCAAGGTGCTGAAGCCCGGCGGCTACCAGACCTCGTTCTTCATGCTGGGCTGGACGCCCGCGACATCAGACTCGCACAACGTGCTGCACGACATCCTCGGCTGCCGCGACGATCCGAAGGATGCGACGCGTGGCGAGGCCAATCTCGGCGGCTATTGCAACAAGGAAGTCGACACGCTCACCGACAAGGTCCTGGTCGAGAGCGACACGGCCAAGCGCGACCAGTTGATCAAGCAGGCCTATGAGATCGTCATCAAGGATTACGGCTACATTCCGCTGCATCAGCAACCGTTGGTGTGGGGTGTGTCGAAGAAGGTCAAATTGACCCAGCGCGCGGACAACCAGGTGCTGCTCTACTGGGCGACCAAGCAGGGTGAATAGTGGTTTCGGCGAATTCGGTCCCGGAAGCGCAGGCTTCCGGGACCTCGCGTTTTCAGGCCGCGCAAAGCCGCGCGGCAAATGTCAAAAGCAGTGAAAGGTAGAGATGCTCGCTTTCACTCTTCGCCGCCTCCTGCAGGCGATCGGCGTGATGCTCGCCGTAGGCGTCATTGCGTTCGCGATGTTCCGCTTCGCCGGCGATCCGGTGAACCAGATGGTCTCGATCGACACCTCGGCGGCGCAGCGCGCTGAAATCCGGCACTCGCTCGGCCTCGACGATCCCGTGCTGGTGCAGTTCGGCCGCTACTTCATCAATGCGCTGCAGTTCAAGTTCGGCGTGTCCTACCAGTTCCGCCTGCCGGTCTCATCGCTGCTGGCGGAGCGGCTGCCGGCGACGCTGGAGCTTGCGATCTGCGCGACGCTGCTCGCGATGGTCGCCGGCATCCTGATGGGGGTCTATTCGGCGCTCCGCCGCGACACCATCCTCGCCAGATTATTCCAGGCGATATCGCTGATCGGCATTTCGCTGCCGACCTTCCTGATCGGCATTCTGCTGATCTATCTGTTCGCGGTGACCTTGGGCTGGCTGCCCTCCTTCGGCCGCGGCGAGGTGGTGAAGCTCGGCTGGTGGTCGACCGGGCTGCTCACCGTCTCCGGCTGGAAGGCGATCATCATGCCGGCGATCACGCTCGGACTGTTCCAGATGACCCTGATCATGCGGCTGGTGCGCGCCGAAATGCTGGAAGTGCTGCGGACCGACTATATCCGCTTCGCCCGCGCCCGCGGCCTGACCACGCGCGCGATCCATTTCGGCCACGCGCTGAAGAACACGCTGGTTCCGGTGATCACGGTGGCCGGGCTGCAGTTTGGCTCGGTTATTGCTTTCTCGATCATCACTGAAACCGTGTTCCAGTGGCCGGGCATGGGGCTTCTGTTCGTGCAGGCCGTGCAAAACGTCGATATCCCGATCATGGCCGCGTATCTCCTGATGGTCTCGCTGATCTTCGTCACCATCAATCTGGTCGTCGACATCCTCTACACCGTGGTCGATCCGCGCTTGCGCTCGACCGTCAGCCGCGCGACGTGAGGGACCAACCGATGTCCGACGCCGTCGCCCCCCATCGCTCGCAAGACCATCAGGCACCCGCCGGCTGGTTCAAGCGGGCGCTCGACAGCGACATCTTCTATTCGTTCCGCCGCTCCCGGCTGACGATGGTCGCGGCCGCAATCACGCTGCTGTTCTTCCTGCTGGCGATCTTTGCGTCATGGCTTGCGGTGCAGAACCCGTTCGATCCGGCGCAGCTGCAGCTGATCAACTCGCGGATCGCGCCGCTGTGGACCGCCGACGGCCAGAGCCCGTTCCTGCTCGGCACCGACGAGCAGGGCCGCGACGTCCTCTCGGCGATCCTTTTCGGGCTGCGCATCTCGCTTGCGGTGGGCCTGGCGGGCGTCGTCTTCGCCGGCGCGCTCGGCATCGCTCTTGGGCTGGTCGCCGGCTATTTCGGCGGTGCGGTGGACAGCGTGATCATGCGGATCGCCGACGTGCAGCTCACCTTCCCCGCAATCCTGATCGCGCTCCTGGTCAACGGCGTCGCCAAATCGCTGCTCGGCAACCGGCTCGACGAGATGAGTACGCTCGGCGTGCTGATCATCGCGATCGGCCTCAGTTTCTGGGTGCAATATGCCCGCACCGTGCGCGGCTCGGTGATGGTCGAGAAGAACAAGGACTATGTGGCGGCGGCACAGCTGATCGGCCTGCCGGCGCCGAAGATCTTGCTGCGGCACGTACTGCCGAACACGATGGGCCCGATCCTCGTCATCGCCACCATCAACCTCGCGCTTGCGATCATCACCGAGGCGACGCTGTCGTTCCTCGGCGCCGGCATGCCCGACACCATGCCCTCGCTCGGCACCCTGATCCGGATCGGCAACAACTATCTGTTTGCCGGCGAATGGTGGATCGTCGCCTTCCCGGGCATCGCCTTGGCCGGCCTGATCCTTTCCATCAACCTGCTCGGCGACTGGCTGCGCGACGCACTGAACCCGAAGCTCCGATGACCCAGCCTGTTCTTTCCGTGCGCAATCTCGAGGTGGAATTCGTCACCCGCCGCGCCACCTTGCGCGCCATCAACGGCGTGTCGTTCGACATCGCCAAGGGCGAGGTGCTCGGCGTGGTCGGCGAGTCCGGCGCCGGCAAGTCGGTCACCGGCCTTGCCGTGATCGGGCTGATCGATCCGCCCGGCCGCATCTCGGCCGGCGAGATCGAATTGTCGGGCACGCGGATCGACCATCTTCCGCTCGAGGAGATCCGCCGCGTCAGGGGCAAGCGGATCGGCATGATCTTCCAGGATCCGCTGACCAGCCTCAATCCGCTCTACCGGATCGGCGACCAGATCATTGAGACCATCCGCACCCACACCAGCTTAAGCGAAAGCGCCGCGCGCAGGCGCGCCATCGACCTGTTGGCCGAGGTCGGCATCCCCGCGCCGGAAAAGCGCATCGACGGCTACCCGCACGAATTCTCCGGCGGCATGCGCCAGCGCGTCGTCATCGCGCTCGCGATCTGCGCCGAGCCGGAGCTGATCATCGCCGACGAGCCGACCACCGCACTCGACGTCTCGGTGCAGGCGCAGATCATCGCGCTGATCAAGCGGCTCGGCCGCGACCACGGCACGGCGGTGATGCTGGTGACCCACGACATGGGCGTGATCGCCGAGACCTGCGACCGCGTCGCGGTGATGTATTCGGGGCGCATCGCCGAGATCGGCCCGGTGCAGGAGGTGGTGCGCAACCCGCTGCATCCCTACGCCCGTGGCCTGATGGGCGCGATCCCGACGCTTGCAGGCGAAGACAAGCGCCTGGTGCAGATTCCCGGCTCGATGCCGCGGCTGTCGGCGATCCCGCCGGGCTGCCCGTTCAACCCGCGCTGTGCGTTTGCCTTCGATCGCTGCCGCGTCGAACGCCCCGAGCCGATCCGGCAAGGCACGCAATCCGTCGCCTGCCACCTGTTCGATCCCGCGAAGGAGACCGCGGCATGAGCGGGACATTGATCGAGGTCAAGAATTTGCGCCGTGTCTTCGACGTCTCGAAGCCGTGGCTCAACCGCGTGATCGAGGGCGGCCATCCCGAGTTCCTCAAAGCCGTCGACGGCGTCAGCTTCGACATCAAGCGCGGCGAGACCTTTGCGCTGGTCGGCGAATCCGGCTCCGGCAAGACCACGGTCGCGCGCATGGTCGTCGGCCTGTTGCCGCCGAGCTCGGGCGAAGTCGTCATCGACGGCGTCTCGATGACCGATCCGCGGCAGGGCCAGGCGCGCCGCCGGCTGCGCCGGCGCATCCAGATGGTCTTCCAGGACCCCTATGCGAGCCTCAACCCGCGCTACCGGGTCTCAGCCATCGTCGCCGAGCCGATCCGCGCCTTCGACCTGATCCAGGGCGAACGCGACATCAAGGCCCGGGTCGGCGAATTGCTCTCGCTGGTCGGCCTGCACCCCGACGACGGCCAGAAATTCCCGCACGAATTTTCCGGCGGCCAGCGCCAGCGCATCGCGATCGCCCGCGCACTGGCTTCCGAGGCCGAGTTCATCGTCTGCGACGAGCCGACCTCGGCGCTCGACGTCTCGGTGCAGGCGCAGATCCTCAACCTGATGCGCGACCTGCAGGACAAGTTCGGCCTGACCTATCTCTTCATCAGCCACAATCTCGCGGTCGTCCGCCACATGGCGAGCCGGATCGGCGTGATGTATCTCGGCCGCATCGTCGAGATCGCCGAGGGCCGAAGATTGTTCGAGAACCCGCGGATGCCCTACACCAAGATGCTGCTCGGCGCGGTTCCGGATCTTGCGATGTCCGGCCGCCAGCGCATCCCGGTCAAGGGCGAGATTCCCAATCCGATCGATCCGCCGCGGGGCTGCTCGTTCAATCCGCGCTGTCCCCTCGCCTTCGATCTCTGCCGCGAGAAGACGCCGGAACTGATCGACGGCGTCGCCTGCCACGCCGTCAACAGCCCTGCCGCCGCCGTTCCGGCATGATCACGCGGATGGGAGCGGCCATGTCCACCAAGCGGTTGGCATACCAGCCCGGCTGTGATCAAGTGCGCGCGCAAACAGCCCAACAAGCCGCCTAACGGTGAATAGCCATGAGCAACGTCAACCCCGATCCATTCACCACAAGGCCGGAGATCGAAGGCACCTTCGGCGTCGTCACCTCGACGCACTGGATCGCCACCGCGGTCGGCATGGCGACGCTGGAGAAAGGCGGCAACGCGTTTGATGCGGGCGTGGCGGCTGCCTTCACCCTGCAGGTGGTCGAGCCGCATCTGAACGGCCCCGGCGGCGACGTCCCGATCATCGTGCACGACGTCAAGCGCGGCAAAACCGAAGTGATCTGCGGCCAGGGCCCGGCGCCGGCGAAGGCCACGATCGCGCATTATCGCAGCGAAGGCCTCGAGATGGTGCCCGGCACCGGCCTGCTCGCCGCCTGCGTGCCCGGCACATTCGAAACCTGGATGCTGCTGCTGCGCGACTACGGCACATTGAAGTTGCGTGACGTGCTGGAGCCCGCGATCGGCTATGCCCGTGACGGCCATCCGCTGGTCGAGCGCGCCTCCGCCACCATCAAGACCGTCGAGCAACTGTTCCGGAAATACTGGACCACATCGGCCGACGTCTATCTGCCCCATGGCGAGGTGCCGAAGCCCGGCACCCTCTTCACCAACAAGAGGCTCGCGGAGACTTACGCGCGCATCCTGGCCGAGGCGGAGAGCGTAGGCCCAGACCGCGTCGCGCAGATCGAGCGCGCGCGGCAGGCCTGGTCGAAGGGCTTCGTTGCGGAAGCGATCGACAAGTTCTGCCGCACCCAGGAGGTGATGGACGTCTCCGGCTCGCCGCATCGCGGCGTGCTGTCGGCCGACGACATGGCGCGCTGGCAACCGACCGTCGAGCCGCCGCTCATTTACGACTACGGCCGCTACACCGTGCAGAAGTGCGGCGTCTGGAGCCAGGGTCCGGTGATGTTGCAGCAGCTCGCGCTGCTGAAAGGCTTTGAGCTCGACGGGCTCGATCCCGCAGGCCCCGACTTCATCCATCTGCAGATCGAAGCCGCCAAGCTCGCTTATGCCGATCGCGAGACGTTCTACGGCGATCCGAAGTTCACCGACATCCCGATCGAGACGCTGCTGTCCGATGCCTACAACAACGAACGGCGCAAGCTGATCTCGAAGGACAAGGCCTCGCTCGACTTCCGCCCTGGCTCAGTCGAAGGTTTCGGCGGCGTCGTCAAGCTGCGCCACGCCGAAGGACATCGCGAGGCGGTCGGCGCCATGGGCGCGGGCGAGCCGACGGTCGGCCGGTTCGGCGAGGTGCGCGGCGACACCGTGCATTTCGACATCATCGACAAGGCCGGCAACATGATCTCGGCGACGCCGTCCGGCGGCTGGCTGCAATCCTCGCCGGTGATTCCCGAGCTCGGCTTCTGCCTCGGCAGCCGCGCCCAGATGTTCTGGCTGGAAGAGAACCACCCGGCCTCGCTGGCGCCGGGCAAGCGGCCGCGCACCACGCTTTCACCGACCATGGCGCTGCGCGACGGCGAGCCGTACCTCTCCTGGGGCTCGCCGGGCGGCGACCAGCAGGACCAGTGGATCACGCAGTTCTTCCTGCGCCATGTCCACGCAAAACTCAATTTGCAGGAGGCGATCGACGCGCCGGCCTGGCACTCCGAGCATTTCCCGATCTCGTTCTGGCCGCGCACCTCGCGCCCCGGCGTGCTGGTGCTGGAAAACCGCGTGCCGAAGCCGACCATCGACGAATTGAAGCGTCGCGGCCATGTCGTGGAGATCGGTCCCGATTGGTCGGAAGGCCGCCTCACCGCGGCCTCGAAAGTCGGTCCCCGCCGCCGCGCCGCCGCCAACCCGCGCGGCATGCAGGGCTACGCTGCGGGGCGCTAGGGGTTTCGGATGACCTGGTCGATCATCGCCCGCGACAGCGCCACAGGCCAACTCGGCATCGCAGTCGCGACGCGGTTCTTCGCGGTCGGCGCGCTGGTGCCGCACATCGCATCCGGGATCGGCGCCGTCGCGACGCAGGCGCTGGTCAATCCCTATTACGGCATCGA
>NZ_JASGSR010000129.1:0-21897 GCF_040446015.1 Bradyrhizobium sp. INPA03-11B | reverse complement strand
GCGTGGCAAGCTCAAGCGCGCCGGATGGAACGATGCCTTCCTCTTCGAACTCCTCGGCCACATGCGATAGCCCTGCCCTGGAGGGGGAGGGTCGGCTCACAGCGAGCGAAGCGAAATGCGAAGCGGGGTGGGGTGATCTCTCAACACGGGCAATGCCCGATTGGACAGACCTTCACCCCACCTCGGTTCGCATTACATGCGAACCGATCCTCCCCCTCCAGGGGAGGATAAGAAAGCGATCCATACATCTCCCGTTCAAACTTGAGTCTACACGCTACGCATTTGCCGTGGCGCGGCATTGCGCCACACAGTTGTGACTTCGCGCTTGCCCGGCGCTGGGCGGAGTGCGAGAGAGCTTTCGCCTCAGGGAGAGAAACAATGAAAAAACATACGCGGCGCGAATTCGGCGCCACTGCATTATCCGTCATCGCAGCGTCTGTGCTGCCGGCGCCCTTCGTCCGGGCCGCGGACAAGAAGTACGATCCGGGTGCGAGCGACACCGAGATCAAGCTCGGCCAGACCGTGCCGCATTCCGGTCCCGGCTCGCTCTATGGCGTGCTCGGCCGCGTCGGCGAAGCCTATTTCCAGATGCTCAACGACAAGGGCGGCATCAACGGCCGCAAGGTGAAATTCCTCACCATGGACGACGCCTACAGCGCGCCGAAATGCGTCGAGGCGACGCGGCGCCTGGTCGAGCAGGAAGAGGTGCTGGCGCTCTATGGCTCGCTCGGTACCGCGCCGCAGACCGCCGTGCACAAATATCTCAATTCCAAGGGCGTGCCGCAGTTGCTGCTGAACACCGGCGCCTCCAAGTGGAACGACCCGAAGAATTTCAAGTGGACCATGGCGGGCCTGCCGCTCTATCCGACCGAAGCGCGCATCCTCGCCAAGCATGTCGTCAGCGTGAAGCCGAATGCCAAGATCGGCATCCTCTATCAGAACGACGATTTCGGCCGCGACTTCCTTGGCCCATTCAAGAAGGTGCTGGCCGATGCCGGCGGCAAGGCACAGGTGATCATGGAGCAGACCTACGATCTCACCGATCCAACGGTCGATTCCCAGCTCATCAATCTCTCGAAGTCGGGCGCCGACGTCTTCTACAACATCACGACAGGCAAGGCGACGTCGCAGTCCATCCGCAAGGTGGCCGAGCTCGGCTGGAAGCCGCTGCAGCTGTTGTCGGCAGGCTCGACCGGCCGCTCGATCCTGAGCGCCGCGGGCCTCGAGAACGCCAAGGACATCGTCGCGATCCGCTACAACAAGGAAGTCGGCGTGCCGCGCTACGAGAAGGATGCGGACGTGGTCGCGTTCGAGGAGCTGCGCAAGAAGTACCTGCCGAACATCGACCCCGACAACACCATCGCCTTCGCCGGCTACGGCCAGGCGGCGACGATGGGCGAAATCCTGCGCCGCTGCGGCGACGATCTGACTCGCGCCAACGTGCTGAAGCACGCCACCACGCTGGCCGGTTTCCACTCGCCCTATTTCCTCGACGGCATCAATTACAGCTATACGCCCGACGACTACACGCCGATGAAGACGCTCTACGTCTCGATCTTCAACGGCAAGGATTGGGACCTCTCCGGCGAGCCGATGACGGAGTAGGGTTTACGCACCCGCTCTCTCGTCCCCCTCGCCCCGCTCTTGCGGGGAGAGGGCGGGGTGAGGGGCTCCATCCGCCAGGCGGTACGGATTGATAGACCTGTACCCCCTCACCCGGATCGCATCTGGCGATGCGATCCGACCTCTCCCCGCAAGCGGGGCGAGGTGACCCCATGACGCTTCGCGGTTTGCGGGGCGACCCCTTGCCACCTGCCGCCATTTCCGTCCCGCCCTCGACGAAACCGTCTGAACCGCCTACCTCTTGGGCGTGTCGACGCTCGATCTCTTTTCCGTCCCGCCGTCGGAAACGGCCGATCTCTTGCCGCGCCGGTTTCGCGACTGGTTCGCCTCACGTGGCTGGTCACCGCGCGAGCATCAGCTCGCGCTGCTGGCGAAGGCGCGCGAGGAGCGTTCCGCGCTGCTGATCGCGCCCACTGGTGCGGGCAAGACGCTGGCGGGGTTCTTGCCGACGTTAGTGGAATTGAGTGGGGAGAGCGACGAAAGAGGTGAATTCCAGTCGACGCATACTCGATCGCCACCTCCCCCCTTGCGGGGGAGGTCGACGCCCGCAGGGCGGCGGGAGAGGGGTATGCCGCTTGCTCCGAGCGATACGGCTTACCCCTCTCCCCAACCCTCCCCCGCAAGGGGGGAGGGAGCCCTACCAGCGAGTGCTACGGAGCGAAGAAGGACCGTCGTCTCCACTGGCCGCTCGGTTCGTCGCAGCTCCGAGCTGCACACGCTCTACATCTCGCCGCTCAAGGCGCTAGCGGTCGATATCGCGCGCAACCTGGAGACGCCGGTTGCCGAGATGGGGCTGCCGATCCGGATCGAGACCCGCACCGGCGACACGCCGGTGTCGCGACGGCAGCGGCAGCGGCGCTATCCGCCTGACATTCTGCTGACGACGCCGGAGCAACTGGCGCTGCTGCTCGCCTCCGACGACGCGCCGTTCCTGTTCTCGTCGCTGAAGCGCATCGTGCTCGACGAGCTGCACGCGCTGGTTACCTCCAAGCGCGGCGACCTGCTGTCGCTCGGGCTCGCGCGGCTCTGGACCATCGCGCCGCAGACGCGTGCCATCGGTCTCTCGGCAACCGTGGCCGAGCCGGAACAACTCGCGCGCTTCCTGGTGCCGCAGCCGGGCGGCGCAAGCGCATCCGCCGACGTCGTCATCGCCGGCGGCGCTGCGCCGCCGGTGGTCGAGATGCTCGACACCCGGGAACGGCTGCCATGGTCCGGCCACAGCGCGCGCCACGCGCTGCCCGAGGTCTACGAGCTGATCAAGCGCAACAAGACCACGCTGGTGTTCGTCAACACCCGCAGCCAGGCCGAGATGCTGTTCCAGGATCTCTGGCGCATGAACGACGACGGGCTTGCGATCGCGCTGCATCACGGCTCGCTCGACGTCGCGCAGCGTCGCAAGGTCGAGGACGCGATGGCTGCCGGCCGCCTGCGCGGCGTGGTCTGCACCTCCTCGCTCGATCTCGGCGTCGACTGGGGCGATGTCGACCTCGTCATCAATATCGGTGCGCCGAAGGGATCGTCGCGGCTGATGCAGCGGATCGGCCGCGCCAACCACCGCTTCGACGAGGCCTCGCGCGCCGTGCTGGTGCCGGCCAACCGCTTCGAGGTGCTGGAATGCGCCGTTGCGATCGATGCCATCGCGGAGAATGCGCAGGACACGCCGCCACTGCGGCTAGGTGCGCTCGACGTGCTGGCCCAGCACGTGCTCGGCTGCGCCTGCGGCAAGCCGTTCCTGTCCGATGAGCTCTATGATGAGGTGAGGACGGCGGCGCCCTATGCAGCGCTGTCGCGGACGGATTTCGACGACGTGGTCGACTTCGTCGCGACCGGCGGCTACGCGCTGAAGACCTATGAGCGCTTCGCGCGCATCAGGCAGGACAAGCAGGGCCGCTGGCGCGTCACCAATCCCAAGGTGCGGCAGAGCTACCGCCTCAACGTCGGCACCATCATCGAGGAGACCATGCTGAAGGTGCGGCTGGTGCGCTCGCGCGCCGGCGGTCACGGGTCGACCGGCGCGATCGCCCGCGGCGGCCGGATGCTGGGTGAAATCGAGGAGGTCTTCATCGAGGGCCTTGTGCCCGGCGACACGTTTGTCTTTGGCGGCGAGGTGGTGCGCTACGAGGCCTTGGTTGAAGATCAGGTCTACGTCTCTCGCGCCAATGACAAAGACGCAAAAGTGCCCTCCTATATGGGCGGCAAGTTTCCGCTGTCGACCTATCTCGCCGAGCGCGTGCGCAAGCTGCTCGACAACAGCCGGGCCTGGAAGGCGCTGCCTGACCAGGTGCACGATTGGCTGTCGTTGCAGCGGAAGTTTTCGCGGGTGCCGGCGGTGCGTGAGCTGCTGGTCGAAACCTTTCCGCGCGGCGGCAGCCATTATCTGGTCTGCTATCCCTTCGAGGGCCGGCTCGCGCATCAGACGCTCGGCATGCTGCTGACGCGGCGGCTGGAGCGCGCTCGGGCACGTCCGCTCGGCTTCGTCGCCAACGAATATGCGCTCGCGGTCTGGGGCGTCGGCGATCTCTCCTTCATGATCCGGACCGGCAAGCTCGATCTCAACGCGCTGTTCGATCCCGACATGCTCGGCGACGACCTCGAGGCGTGGCTTGCGGAATCCGCGCTGATGAAGCGCACCTTCCGCAACTGCGCGATCATCTCAGGCCTGATCGCGCGCCGCTTCACCGACGAGGAGAAGTCGCGCCGCCAGGTGCTGTTCTCGACCGATTTGATCTACGACGTGCTGCGCAAGCACCAGGCCGACCATGTGCTGCTGCGCGCGGCGCGCAGCGATGCCGCCACCGGATTGCTCGATCTCCGCCGCCTCAGCGACATGCTGTCGCGCATCCACGGCCGAATCACCCACAAGGATCTCGACCACGTTTCCCCGCTTGCCGTCCCCGCGCTGCTGGAAATCGGCCGCGAGTCAGTTTATGGCGAAGCATCTGACGAGCTTCTGGCCGAGGCGGCCGAGGAACTCGTGCGGGAGGCTATGACATAACGCTACTACTTTGGGGAACAGGACGTGACGGCAAGCGCGCTAGCTTTGCGAGACGGTGACGACATGCGCGTTTCCAGGGTCACGGTGGCGGATGTCGGCTTCGTGGCGGATTTTTCCGGCGCGCTGTTCTGGGAAGAGCAGAGTCTGCTCGTGGTCTCCGACCTGCATCTGGAGAAGGGCTCGAGCTTCGCCAGCCGCGGCGTGCTGCTGCCGCCCTACGACACGGTCGCGACACTGAGCCGGCTTGCCGCCGTGATCGCGCGGCACGATCCGCGGCAGGTGATAGCGCTCGGCGACAGCTTTCACGATCGCGACGCGCATGCGCGCCTGTCGGATGGGGATCGCGAGGCGCTCGCGACCCTGCAAATGCGGCGGAACTGGATCTGGATTGCGGGCAACCACGATCCGGCGCTGCCGTCCAGTCTCGGCGGCGTGGTCGCGACCGAAGTCGCGATCGGGCCGATCGTGTTCCGCCATGAGCCGACCGGTGCGAGCGGCGAGATCGCCGGCCATCTGCACCCCAAGGCGCGGGTGCCGACCCGCGGCCGCTCGATCGAGCGGCGTTGCTTTGCCAGTGACGGCGAGCGCGCGGTGATGCCGGCGTTCGGCGCCTACACCGGGGGCTTAAGCATCCGCGATGCCGCATTCGCGCGGATTTTCGGATCGCCCGGTTTCATGGCCCACGTGCTCGGCGACAACCGTGTCCACGCGTTCGTGGCGTCGCGGTGTTATTGACGATCGAAATTGGCCCACGCCAAACACTCGGTGTCGTCCCGGGCAAGCGAAGCGCGACCCGGGATCCATAACCACAGGGCTTTGTTGTTGAACAAGGCTGTGGCTCCAGATTGCCCTCTCACTGCGCCCTGTGCTTATGGGTCCCTGCTTTCGCAGGGACGACAACGGAGTAGCGGCGTGGCCTTCGCCCCGTCCTAAGCCGCCTTCGCCTGCACGCTCTCGCAATACTCCGCCAGCCGGTCCGCCAGCCGCAGCGTCGCGGGCCTCGCTTCGGGGGCGGCGACGAGGGCGACCTCGGTCCGCTCGATCGGCGCAAAGCCGTCTTTCGCCGTCAGCACGCGATGCTCGGCCTGGATCGACATTTCCGAAAGAATACTCAAGCCGAGGCCCGCGGCGACCGCGGCCTGGATGCCGGCGAGGCTGGAGGAGGTGTAGGCCATGTGCCAGTTGCGGCCCGCGCTCTCCAGCGAATGGATGGCGTGGGCGCGATAGAGGCAGCCGGAGCCGAAGCCGATCAGCGGCACCGAGCCGATGGTGGTGTCGCGCGGATGGCTCTTGCTCGTCACCCAATGCACGCGTTCCGGCCACACCGCGATGCCGCCTCTCTCGCTGGCTGCGCGCTTGATCAGCGCGAGATCGAGATCGCCGCGCTCGAGATCGCGATACAGGAACAGGCTCTGGCCCGAGCGCACATCGAGGCGCAAATTCGGATGGCTGCGCGAGAAGGTCGCGAGCAATCTCGTCAACCGGTAGGCGGCAAAATCCTCGGTGATGCCGATCCGGATCGCGCCTTCGCTGCCGGCGCGCGACACCACATCACGCGCCTCCTCGGCCAGCGCCAGCAGCCGCCGCGCATAGGTCAGCAGCTGATCTCCGGCGTCCGTCGGGGTGACGTCCTTGCCGCTGCGGATCAACAGCGGCTGGCCGACATCCTCCTCCAGGCGCTTGATCTGCTGACTGACCGTCGATTGCGTGCGGTGGACGCGCTCTCCGGCGCGGGTGAAGCCGCCGGCATCGACCACCGAGACGAAACTGCGCAGGAGCTCCAGGTCGAGCATCGCAGCCTCCATTCATAAATCCACTGGATGTCAGTCTATCATTTAATTTCCAAATATCAAGGTGTGGGCCTAGATCATGGGCGAGGGAGAAATTCCCAGGAGAAATCCATGTCCGCCGCATCTTCAATTGCCGCCCCCCGCGCCCGCTTCAACACCCTGCCGCTGCTGATCGCGCTGTTCTGCCTGCTCTGGAGCTACGCTTTCGTCGCCGGCAAGATCGGCGTCACCGACTGCCCGCCGCTGATCCTGCTCGCCGCGCGTTTCTCGCTCGCCGGCGTCCTGATCCTCGGCATCTCCTGGCTGCGCCGGGACCAATGGGACCTTACCTGGCGCGATGTCGCCGTGTTCGCGGTGATCGGCGTCGCCAACAACGCGCTCTATCTCGGCCTCGGCTATACCGGATTGAAGACAGTCTCGGCCGGGCTCGGCGCGTTGATCGTCTCGGCCAATCCGGTGTTCACCGCCATGCTGGCGGCCATGTTCCTCGGCGAGAGCATGACTCTGCGCAAGGTGGTCGGCCTCGTGCTCGGCATCGTCGGCGTTGCCTTCATCGTCTGGCATCGCATGACGGTCGGCACCGACAGCCCGCACGGCATCCTGTTCACGCTGGCCTCGCTCGCCTCGATCGTCGCCGGCACGGTGCTGTTCAAGTTGCTGGCGCCGAAAGGCAGCCTGTGGATCGGCAACGGCATCCAGAACATTGCCGGCGGCCTTGCGGTGATGCCGTTCGCCTTCACGCTGTCCAGCCTCGGTGACATCGTGCCCAGCATGCGGCTCGCCGGCGCCTTCGCCTTCCTCGTGCTCGGCGGCTCGATCCTCGCCTATCTGCTCTGGTTTCATCTCCTGAAAGTGTGTGGCGCGACCGCCCCCAGCGCCTATCACTTCCTGATGCCGCCGCTCGGCATGCTGTTCGCCTATCTGGTGCTCGGCGAGCATGTCGAATTTCGCGACCTGCTCGGGATCGTTCCGGTCGCTCTCGGCATTTACCTGGTGACGCGCCCCGCCGCGGCATCGCCCAAGAGGAGTGGAACGTGAGCATCACCATCACCCTGATCGGGGGCCCGACCGCCCTGATCGAGATCGACGGGTTCCGCCTGCTCACCGATCCGACCTTCGATGCGCCCGGCGAATATCAACTGCCGCATGTGAAGCTCGAGAAGCTGACGGGCCCCGCGCTCAGTGCGCGCGATGTCGGTGAGATCGATGCAGTGCTGCTGAGTCACGACCAGCATTCCGACAATCTCGACCATTCCGGCCGGGATTTCCTCAAAGGCGCGAAGCGCGTGCTGACGACGCAGGCCGGCGCCAAGCGGCTCGGTGGCAACGCCGAGGGTTTTGCGCCTTGGGCCTCGACTGCGTTGAAGAAAGGCGGGCGGACGCTTGCCATCACCGCGACGCCGGCGCGGCACGGGCCCGCGGGCATCGAGCCCTTGTCCGGCGACGTCATCGGCTTCGTGGTTGAGGCGGCGAAACCCGGCCGTCCAGTCTATGTCAGCGGCGACACCACCTGGTTCGACGGCGTCGCCGAGGTCGCGCGACGCTTCGATTGCGGCGTGGTGCTGCCGTTTGCAGGCGCGGCGCAAACCCGCGGCCCGTTCCATCTCACGATGGACACCAACGACGCGATCGAGACCGCGCGCGCCTTTGCCGACGCGGTGATCGTGCCGGTTCATACCGACGGCTGGGCGCATTTCCGGCAGAACGCCAGCGACCTGCGCGCGAGCTTCGATACGCTCGGCTTCGGCCGCCGTCTGCGCATCCTCGAGCCCGGGGTCGCCACGGTCATCGAGCCGTCATCGGAGACTTGATCCAGCGCATGGCGGGCAGGAGGGCCGCGTGCGAGTTTCATCGTTGGAACCGGGTCGGGTCCGGTTCGTTGTCGCGATGGCTCGACCGGTATGACACAGCACAGGCCGATATCGCGAAAGCATCATGGCAAAGACGGCACCGCGCCGGCGGGCGATGCCGATCGGCCGAAGCCGTTCAGCCTGGCGGGCGTCTGTAAGGCGCTCGGACCCGGGTTGATTACCGGCGCAGCCGACGATGATCCGTCGGGCATCGGCACCTACAGCCAGGCAGGCGCGCAGCTCGGCTACGGCATCGGCTGGACCATGCTGATGACATTTCCGTTGATGGCGGCGATCCAGGAAATCTCCGCACGGGTCGGCCGCGTCACCGGGCACGGTATAGCGGGCAACGTAGGCAAGCACTATCCGGGCTGGCTGCTCGCGGCCGCGGTGATGCTGCTGTTCATCGCCAACACCGTCAACATTGCGGCCGACCTCTCGGCCATGGCGGACGCGACCAAGCTTCTGATCGGCGGCCCGGCTATCCTCTATGTCGTGCTGTTTGGCGTGGCCTCGGTCGCTGCCCAGATCTTCATGAACTACCGGCGCTACGTCGCGGTCCTGAAATGGCTGACGCTGAGCCTGTTCGCCTATGTCGCGGCGCTCGCATTCGCCAAGGTGTCATGGATGCAGGCGCTGGCGGGCGTGCTGGTTCCGCGCCTGACGTGGAGCGCGGATTATTTCACGACCATCGTCGCGATCCTCGGCACCACGATCTCACCCTATCTGTTCTTCTGGCAGGCTTCACAGGAGGCGGAGGAGCAGCAGGCCGATCTCGCAAAGCATCCACTGATCGAGAAGCACTACGGCGCGCGCAGGGAGTTTTTCCGCATTCGTGCCGACACCATCACCGGCATGGCGTTTTCCAACGTCATCGCGCTGTCGATCATCGTCACCGCCGCCGCGTCGCTGCACGCCGCGGGCAAGACCGATATCCAGACCTCGGCGCAGGCCGCCGAGGCCTTGCGCCCGATCGCCGGGCCGTTCGCCGAGGTGATCTTCGCGCTCGGCATCATCGGCACCGGCCTGCTGGCGATCCCGGTGCTTGCAGGCGCGACGGCCTACGCGGTCGGCGAGGGCCGGCGATGGCCGGTCGGACTGACGCGCAAGCCGAGGGAGGCGATCGCGTTCTATTCGGTGCTGGCGCTGTCGGGCGGCATCGGCATTGCGCTCAACTTCACGCCGATCGATCCGATCTCGGCGCTGTACTGGAGTGCGGTCATCAACGGTGTGCTCGCGGTGCCCGTGATGGTGCTGCTGATGGTCATGGCACGCCACAAGGCGGTCATGGGACGCTTCGTGATCGGCGGGTCGCTGTACTGGCTCGGCTGGCTCTCTACGGCTGCGATGGCGCTCAGCGTGATCGCGATGGGGATCGGTTTCCTGCTGTAAGTTCGAACTTGTAGGATGGGTGGAGCGTAGCGATACCCATCACTATGCTGCACTGATCCATGTTGGGTATCGCTTCCCCCTTCGCTCTTCGAGCTACGGCGGACAAGTCGCTCCGCCCACCTACGCGGCCTCAATCCTTGGCGAACAGCGAGCTATCGATCTTGGTCGTCGATTTGACCTTCCGCAGGATGATCGTGGTGCGGTAGCTCGCGATATCGGTGTCCGGATGCATCAGGCGGTCGAGGATGAACGATTGATAGCGGGCGAGGTCGGACGACACGACCCGCAGTGAGTAATCCCAATCACCAGCAATCATGCAGCATTCGACGACCTCCGGAAGGTCGATCACCTTCTTCTCGAAGCGCGTGAAGGATTCCCTGTTCTGTTGCTTGAGGCGGACCTCGACGATGACGTCGAAGCCGAGCCCGACCCGCGCCGGGTCCACCAGCGCCACATAGGAATTGATGACGCCGGCTTCTTCGAGGGTCCGGACCCGTCGCATGCAGGGTGCGGACGAGAGGCCGATCCGTTCGGCCAGCTCGAGATTGGTGATGCGCCCCTCGACCTGCAGCACGTCGAGGATTTTCCGATCCATCTCGTCGATCACGACCGTGGTTCCCATTTCTTTCGCATTTCGCGCCTTTTGCGCAATTGATTGCAGAAGCCGGCATGAAATGCATCTCAATTCGCAAGCTCTTTGCTGCGGTGCGCGCATAGGATGCGCTGCGGTGGCCTGGATCGCGGCGGCTGAGCAGCAAAGGGGAGGGGGATGGCTGGAAATGACGACAAGGCCTTTTGGGAGCGCGCCCGGCGTCACCTCATCCGGTACGGCGGCACATTCGCGCCCGTCATCATCGAGGGGGCCTCCGGATCCTTCGTCCATGACGCCGACGGCCGTGCCATCCTGGATTTCACCTCGGGGCAGATGAGCGCCGTGCTCGGTCACGGCCACCCCGAGATCGTCCAGACCATCAGCGCGCACGCCGAGCGGCTCGACCATCTGTTCAGCGGCATGCTGAGCCGTCCAGTGGTCGCATTGGCCGAACAGCTCGCGGACCTGCTGCCGCCGGGGCTCGATCGCGTCATGCTGCTGAGCACGGGGGCTGAGTCGAACGAGGCGGCGATCAAGATGGCCAAGCTCGCCACCGGCGGCTTCGAGACCGTCGCGTTCGCGCAGTCCTGGCACGGCATGACGTCAGGCGCGGCGGGGACGACCTATTCGGCCGGCCGCAAGGGCTATGGTCCCGCGCCGGTCGGCTCGCTCGCGATCCCGACGCCGAACCCATATCGCCCGCGCTTCGGTCATGCGTCCGATTGGCGGGCCGAGCTGGCCTACGCCTTCGATCTCGTCGATCGCCAATCGACCGGCTCGCTTGCCTGCATGATCGCCGAGCCGATCCTTAGCTCCGGCGGGCTGATCGATCTGCCGGAGGGCTATCTCGCCGCGCTGAAGGAATTGTGCCGCGCGCGCGGTATGCTGCTGATCGTCGACGAGGCGCAGACCGGCCTCGGGCGAACCGGCGCCATGTTCGCCTTCGAGCGCGATGGCGTCGTACCTGACATCCTGACCCTGTCGAAAACGCTTGGTGCCGGCTTGCCCTTGGCCGCGGTCATCACATCAGCCGAAATCGAGGAGCGCTGTCACGAACGCGGTTTCCTGTTCTACACCACGCATGTGTCGGACCCGATGCCGGCCGCGGTCGGGCTCAAGGTCATCGAGATCATCCTGCGCGACCGACTGGTCGAACGCGCCGGGATCGCGGGTGCGCGGCTGCGGGACGGGCTCCTCGCCCTTCAGAACCGGTTCGAATGCATCGGCGACGTGCGCGGCAGGGGACTGATGCAAGGCATCGAGATCGTGCGCGACCGCTTCAGCAAGGAGCCTGACGAAGCCCTCGGCACGCTTGTGTCGCAGCGCTGCATGGAGCTCGGACTGAGCACCAACATCGTGCAGCTGCCCGGCATGGGCAGCGTATTCCGCATCGCTCCGCCGCTGACGATCAGCGACGGCGAGATCGATCTCGGCCTCTCGATCCTCGGTGACGCGTTCGAAAGCGCGTTGCAGCAGAGGCGTGGCTGATCAATCCTTGCGAAACACGATCGAGGCCATCCAGCCGGTCATCAGCGCCATGAATGCGGTGACGAGGCCGTAGACCAGGCCGTTCTGCCGCGCGGTGGTGGCGACGAACTGTTCGAAGCCGACCTTGACGATCTCGAACGCGGTCTCGGTCTTGGTCACCAGCGCGCCCTCGGAGAACAGCTTGATCTCGACATTGTAGGTGCCGATCGGCACCTCCGCCGGCAGCGGAATGCCGGTGCGGAACAAAGTGGGCGTCAGGAACGTCACCGCCGAGGTCGCCTCGCGATAGAGGCCGTGTTCGGAACGCAGGCGGACGAAGGCGCTGCGGAAGGGGTCGTTCGGCACCACGTCGGCAAAGTCGGGGCCGACCCGCTGCATCAAGAGCACGTTGTTGAGTCCGAGCTGCTGCCGCCGCTGCACCTCCGGCGAGGCGATCTGGTCGAACGGGCGATTGGAGAACAGCGCGAGATAGCCCGGCACCTGCAGGAACTGGCGCGAGTCGGTGTTGATCCAGATCCCGAATTTGCGCTCCTTGCGCCGCGTCACCATGTCGGCGCGCGGGCCAGACACCGTGACGACGAGATCGTAATTGCCGCGATTGGGCGGCGTCTTGTCGTCCTTCTCGACCGAGCCGAACAGCACGAGCTCGCCGCCGGAATAATTCGGCGTCACCGTGACGCGGTGGTTGGAGACCGACACGATCAGCCGCTCGGCACGCGCCGGCGCGGCCGCCAGGCTGGCGGCGACGAGGCCCGCGATGGCAAGCAGCGCGTGCAGCCTCATGGCGGGGCTCCGCCGGTTTCGCGGATGCTGAACAGGTCCTGCGGCCGGATCACGAGCTCGACCGCAAAACGGATGCCGACCGCGAGCACGAGCAGGCCGAGCAGGAGGCGCAGATGCTCGCCGCGGATCTTCTGGCCGGCGCGGGCGCCGAACTGCGCGCCGGTGACGCCGCCGATCATCAGGATCAGCGCCAGCACGGCGTCGACCAGATGGTTGGTCACCGCGTGCAGCATGGTGGCGAACACCATGGTGACGAGGGTGAGCACCATTGAGGTGCCGATCACGGTCGAGGTCGGCACCCGCAGCACATAGATCATCAACGGCACCAGGATGAAGCCGCCGCCGATGCCCATGACGGCGCCGATGAAGCCGATGATGAGCCCGATCACGACCACCGGGATGACCGAGAGGTAGATCTTGGAGCGCTTGAAGCGCAGCTTCAGCGGCAGGCCGTGGATCCAGCCATGGCTGCCGGGCTTGCGCAGCGTCACCGCGCCGCCGCCGCGCGAACGCAGCATCGCGCGCAGGCCTTCCCAGAACATCAGCCCGCCGACCGTCGTCAGCAGGATGACGTAGGACAGCGCGATCATCAGGTCGAGCTGGCCGAGCGAGCGCAGGAAGGTGAAGGTCCACACCCCGAACGTGGTGCCGAGCGTGCCGCCGACCAGCAGCACCGCCGCCAGCAGCGGGTCGATCGCGCGCCGGCGCCAATAGGAGATCGCGCCGGAGAATGAGGACGCCGCGATGTGGCTTGCAACCGAAGCAACCGCGACCGCGGGCGCGATGCCGACGAAGATCAGCAGCGGCGTCATCAGGAAGCCGCCGCCGATCCCGAACATGCCGGAGACGAATCCAACCGCCGCGCCCATCGCCAGGATGAGGAAGACATTGACCGGAATGTCGGCGATCGGGAGGTAGAGCTGCACGCGCGTCGCTTCTTGTCGGTTCGCCGCATGCTGGGGCGCAAGGCCGCATCACGGCGTGATGTCGTTCGGGTCGGGCATTCTCCGGCTGAACGAATCCGGTCGGCGCGCAAGGAGCAGGCGAACGCGGGTCGATTGCCACGTTCTTGCATAACCGAAATTAGCGGGGGGAGGGACTAAAGATTCCGCTCCGGGTGGCATTTTTCGCCGCACGTGGCGACCCGGCTGCGGACGTGGTTGATAATTCAGATTAATGACGGCGGGCCGCCGCGGATCAGGGCTGGTCGACTGGCGTGGTAATGAGGTTCATCGCAAGCGCCTCTCTCGTGCCCAGCCAGCGGATGTCCGAGGTCTGCGACATCGCCTCGACGATTCGGGACGAGATACCCATCTTTCTCATGTAACTGAGCACGATACCCTGCGAGCGCTGAGCTTCGGCCACGGGATCGTCACCTGGCTTGCTCATGGTAAAGCGATGCACGCCCAGCCGGGAGCCTGCGATGCCATAGCGGGTTTCGCCGCCCGCATAAACCAGAACGCAGGCGCTGGCGCAGGCGGCGGCACGCAATTTTCCCGATGCATCTGATGTCGCCACCGCGGTGACGAGCCGGCGGGTACGAATGACTTCGCCCATGATGGCCGCCTGGTCCAACGCGCCGCCCGGCGACGACAGCAGCACGACATCATCAGGTGACAATCGTGCTTCGTCGAGCCGATCGCGGAACCAGCTCGCGCTGGCCGAGCCGATGCTGCCACTGATCGCAAGTGCCCGCCGCTTCGATCCGTCGATGACGACACCGGGAATGACCGACGATGTCATGGTCGCGGCGACATAGCTCTCGCGCCAGAAATCCCAGGAGCCCGGCTCCGAAAGCTCGCGATAGGCGCGGATCGCAACGCCGGACAGCAGCAGGACGAAGATGGTCACCGACCAGATCGAGGGTCTGAAGACGCCACCCGAATTGGGAGCGCTGGGTGCGACAGGCGGTGGAGCCTGGCGCTGTGCGCCAAACGGGGAAGGTTGCTGGCGCGGCGGCGCGACGCGGGGACCGGTCGGCGACGAACGGTGGCCCGTTCCTTCACCCTGACGATCATCGACAGACAAGCCTGACCCTCCGGAACGCCTGCGCAATCGGCGCGGGACTGCGCGTCTGTCTACACGGCGGAGGGGTGGAGGGACAAGACAGCGGCGCCGTCACGGCGCCGCAGCCATTGTTGTCTTAGTGAGCCGGGGCGGCCAGCGCCGCGGTCCGCTTCGACGGCTGCCTGACGGACTTCGCCGCCGCGGGCTGCGCGGGTGCGCCGTCCCAGCCGCCGGCTGGGGCCGGCACATTGACCGCATCGCTCGGCTGCGGCTCGGGGGTGAAGGTCTGGATCGCAAGCTTCGCTGCGGCCAGCGACTGCGGGTCGAGCCGCTTGGCGATATCGTCGCGCTTGTGGCCGGCGTCGGCATCGCCCTGGGCGGCCGCGAGGCTGAACCATTTGAAGGACTCGGCGAGGTTCTGTTCGACCCCGATGCCGCGGGCATAGAGGATGCCGAGGTTGACCTGGCTGTCGGCAACGCCGCGATCGGCCGCCTTGCGGAACCATTGCGCGGCGCTCTTGTAGTCGGCGCCCTTGCCGCCGCCATCGGCGTCGAGCACGGCGAGGTTATGCATCGCCTTGGCGTTGCCGCGCTCGGCGGCCTGCACGTAATAGCGCCGCGCCATATCGAAGTCGCGTTTCACGCTGAGGCCCTTCTCGTAGAAGGTGCCGAGCCGGAACATCGCCGGCACCACGCCGGCCTGCGCCGCGCGGCCGTACCATTTGGCGGCCTCGTCGACATTGGCGGTCACGCCCTTGCCCTCGGCATAGCGGACGCCGACCTCATAGGCCGCAGCCGCATCGCCCTTGATCGCGGCCGTGCGCAGCGCCGGACCGCCGATCGCGTCGGGCAGCTTCTCGCCCGCCGGAATCTGGATCGTGGCGAGCTTGCCGCCGAGCGGCGGAGCGGTCGGGATCGTGCCGGTGATATCGCTGGCGGCGGCGAGTGGTGCCGCGGCCGGCTCCGGCGCGGCGGCGGGTGCCGGGGCCGCCTGAGGGATCGTCACCTGCGCGCTGTCGAGCGTGTTCGGCGCCGGCGAGTTGTTGGACTGACGGCCCAGCGGGGTCGGCGAGGTCATCGACGGCCCGGGCGTGCCGGACGGCGCGGCCGGTGCGGGGGCGGGCGCGATGGAGTTCTCGGCGGGCGGCTGCGCGGCGGGCGCGGCCGGCTCGCTGCGCTCGATCGCCGGCACTTGTGGGGCGGAGCTGGTGTCGAGCAGGTTCATCGCCATCTTGGCGGTGGAGAGCAGGATCACCACCACGCTCGCGCCGACCAGCAGCGAGCGGATCTTGGAGGTGATGGTCGAAGGCTGGGCCTCGGGCGCTTCGGTCGCGGCTGCGCCGGCCTTCGCGCCTGACTTGGCGGCAGCAGCCTTGGCTGCCTTGTCGGCCTTCTCCTTGGCCTTGGCGGCAGCCTTGCTCGCTGCGCGCGCGGCCTTCTCGTTGACGGGCTGTGCGGCGGCGGCCTGCGCGGCGCGGCGGGCGGCGGCGATGAAGCTCGATGTCGAGACCGGCTCCTTCTTGCCGGCGGGAAGATCAGAGATCGCGCGCTCGGAATCCGCGATCCGCTCCGACGGCGACGACGCCCGGCCCGACGGGCGCGTGCCCGGCTCGAGCGGATGATCCGGCGGCAGTTCAGGCGCGAGCGCAGCGCGTGCGGATGCCGCATGCGGTTCGAGGATCTCGCTGATCGCGCGCGGCGGCAGCGGCGGCGGGGCGCTCTCGACCGGCTGCGCGGCGTGGAATTCGCGCGGCGCGGACATGAAGTGTTCCTGCGCCAGCGCAGGATTGGGCAGTTCGGGCCGGTACGATTCAGCCCTGTAGGATTCAGCCTTGTAGGATTCAGGTTGGGGCTGCGCGATCGGCTGCATCGCCGCGCGCGGCATCTCCATCCGCGGTTCGGCCGGTGCGGGGGCAGGCGGAGCCGGCGGCGGCGCGGTGCGCACCGTGCGCAGATCGTTCTCGATCATCGCCAGCCGGTCGACGACGTGGCCGAGCGTGTTGTGAACGGTCTCCAGCGAATCCTGGGTGCGACGATCGGTCTCCGACTGGCTGAAGCGGATGTCGGACAGCTCGCGCTTCACCAGATCGACGATGCCGCTGTCCATCATCGGCTGCGGCGCCGATGTGTTGACGCTGTTGCGGGTGGCGTCGGCGAGCGAGGCGATATGGGCGTGCTGGGCCTCGAGGTGCCGCATGATGTCATGCAGCCCTTCCTCGACCCGGCCGAGATTGCCGGAGCGCTGGTCGGCAGACTCCAGCCGCTCGAGCAGATAGGAGACGCGCTGCTCGAGATGGGTGAATGCCGACGAGCTGTCGTTGCCGACCTGCAGGCGGTCGATCCGCTCCGACAGCGAGCGCAGTGCGCCCTCGATGGCGTCGGTATTGTCATAGCCGGCCGGCCGCTCGCGGCCTTCCAGCGACGAGGCCAGCGCCGCAATGCGTTGCTCGATCCCGGCGAAAGCGTCGCCGTAGGAATCCCCGCGCGACATCTGCGACAGCTGGTCGACCTTCGCCGCCAGCGCATGCACGTCCCCGGAGAGCTGCAGCAGCGCGTCGTTGGAGGCGACATTGGAGACGATGGCGCGTAGCGCCGCGATCGCGCTCTCGAGCTGATGCACCGTCGACGGATCGTCGTTGGCGCGCAGGATCATGTCGAGCTTGGCGCCGAGATTGCGGATCGCCTCGTCGTAGCCGGTGAGCTGCTCGGCGGGCGTCAGCGTGCGCAGCGCCTCGCGGATGTCCGACAGCGCGCGTTCGATGCCGGCAATCGCCTGGCCCTGGCTGTTGTTGCTGTCCTGACGGATCTCGTCGATCCGGTGATGCAGCGAGCGGATCTCGTTCTCGATCGATTCGATCGCGCGGCGCGGCATCGCCTCGGTGATCGCCTGGCGGATTTCCGCGAGCTCGCCGCGGAACGACGCGATCGATTGCTCGATATGGTCGGGCCGCTGCAGCGCCTCGATCTGGCTCGTGATCTTGAGCAGATGACGCTCGAGCGAGGAGAAGTCTGGGCCAGCCGGCGCCGCGGGCGGTGGCGCGTAGGCGGCCATCGGCGGCGCCGATTGCTGCACCGGCGGCGCATTGCGCTGTGGCGTCTGCCGGGGCGCGGGGCCATCGAGCTCATTCTGGCGCGCGGCGATTTCCGCGATCGCGGAATCGAACGATGCCGGGCTGAGCGGCGGCGAGGGGCGGTAGACCTGGGCGGCGGCGCGCTCGACCGCCTCCGCCTGGCGTAGCCTCTCCTCCAGTTGCCGTTCGTTGATCTGCGGCTCGCGCTGCATCTGCGCTTCACGCATCATCGGCTGAGGTTGCGGCTCGCGCGCCGGCTGCGGCCGCGAAATCTGCGACAGCCGCGCATCGAGGCGCGAGATCGCGTCGTTCAGCTGTCGTGCGACCGCGGGCTGGCCGCGCGGCACTTCGGCGCGCACCGCTTCAGCACGCGTCATCGGTTTTGCAATCTGCTCGATCTGCCGGGTGATCGCGTCGAGCCGCTGATGGATGTCCGCGACCTCGCGGCTTTCCCGGCTCGGCATCGGCTGTCGCTGCTCGGTGCGCCAATCCGGCGGGCTCGGTTCGCCGACGGTCGAATTGAGCCAGTCGTTCAGTGACATGCCGGCACGGCGCGCAGCCGCCTCGGCCCTGTCGCGGACGGAGGGATCGATGCCGTCAACACTCCACGATACGCGCGAATTCATGATTCCGTCCGGTCCCGACTCCGGCGCCATACTCTGCGCCCGCAGCCTCCCCGCGCATTCCCGTTAAGAGACAATCGAATTCTGCGCTGGTCGTCTGCTTCAGCTGCTGACTTTTTCCCCTCACGGTAAATAACGGGTTAAGGAATGCAGCTGGCGGGCCTTAAAGTTAGGGAATCCGGGAACCTGTTGCGCCGGATCAGGACAGGCCTATCGTTTTCAGGCAACGCGGATTCCGCTGCACGCGATGACAACGCGGCAAGCCAAGACGACGTTTGTTTCTAGCTGTTGCTTTCGCGCTTGCCGTCGTCGAGCGGCAGCACATTGCCGCGGCCCGACATCGCCGACAGCGCGTCGAGCGCCTCCTCGCACCACTCCACCATCATGTGCTCGTGGCGCATCCCGAGCCGCAGGCTGAGCATCTTGCCGACATCGGCCGGCGGTGCGGTGCCGTCGGGAAAGCGCTTGTTGAGCAGCCGCTCGTAGCGCTCATAGCGATCGCGATGATGTTCCAAACGCGCCATCAGGTCGGTGCGCAGCGGTTCGATGTCGACGCAGTCGAGCGCGTAGAGCCGGACCAGCAAATCGTCCTTGATCGAGGGCGGAACGCTCGGCCGCGCCGCCCAATGCTTCAGCGCCGCGCGGCCCTCGGCCGTCAGGGTGTAGACCAGCTTATTGGGCTTGCCTGACTGCACCACCTCGCGGCCTTGGACGTGGCCCTTGTCGCGCAGCCGGGAGAGCTCGCGGTAGATCTGCTGGTGGTCGGCCTTCCAGAAGAAGCCGATCGAGGCGTCGAACGTCTTCGCGAGCTCATAGCCCGTCATCGGACGTTCCGTGAGGCAGGCGAGGATTGCGTCACCGAGTGCCAACGCCCACCTCCATTCGAGTTCCCGAGTTCGTCATTCTGAAGTTCGCTTGACTTTATGCGTTGCTGTGCATATGCGTCAATATGCATATGGTGATCGGCGTGCCGCCTTGTCGCGCGCGGCCGATGTTCAGGCTTCTTAACCCCGCCGCAGGAGACGTCCGAATGAGCAAGCCGGGCCTCGACAAGTGGTACGCCTACATGAAGTCCCACGACACCGCCGCTTTGTGGGATCTGCTGCATCCCGACGCGGTGTTCGAAAGTCCGGTCGTGCACACGCCGCAGCGCGGCCGCGACATCACCTTCAAATATCTGACCAGCGCCGCCAAGGTGCTCGGCGGCCCGACCTTCAAATATTTGGGCGAGTGGCGAAGCGACAGCGGCGCGGTGCTCGAATTCGAGAACGAGATCGATGGCATCAAGCTCAACGGCGTCGACATCATCACGTTCGATGGTGACGGCCGGATCACGCATTTCAAGGTGATGGTGCGTCCGCTCAAGGCGATCAACCTGCTGCATCGGATGATGGGCGAGGAGTTGATGAAGCAGAGCGGCGCAACGTCGCAATCGTAAAGCATGATCCGGAAAAGTGCGAAGCGGTTTTCCGAAAAGATCATGCTCAAACAAAGGGCTAAAGCGCGATAACAACCCGACCTAATCTCATCGCGCTTTAGTCTCGCTAGCACCTGCCGCGGACCTCCGGAAGCGGATAAGGTCCGCTCCAACAAACCCAAGGACACGCTGCGCAGCATAGGTCGCACATGCGGCCGCGAGCCAGCCGGGAGATCAGCATGCCGACCTACAAAGCCCCCGTCGAAGACGTCAGCTTCCTGCTCAACGACGTTTTCCAGATCGATCGCTACGGCAATCTTCCCGGCTTCACCGATGCGTCGGCCGATGTGCGCGAGGCGATTCTCGGCGAGGCCGCCAAGCTCAGCGAAGAGGTGCTGCAGCCGCTCAATCGCACCGGCGATCTCGAAGGCTGCAAGCGCAATGACGACGGCAGCGTCACGACGCCGAAGGGCTTCAAGGACGCCTACAAGCAGGTCGCCGAGGGCGGCTGGCTCGGCCTGTCGGCGCCGACCGAGTTCGGCGGCCAGGGCCTGCCGGTGACGCTGTCGCAGGCGGTCAACGAATTCCAGATCTCCGCCAACATGGCGTTCTCGATGTATGGCGGCCTGACCATGGGTGCGACCGCCGCGCTGCTGGTGCACGGCACCCCCGAACAGAAGAAGACCTACGTGCCGAAGATGGTCGCCGGCGAATGGACCGGCACCATGAACCTGACCGAACCGCAATGCGGCACCGATCTCGGCCTGCTTCGCACCAAGGCGGTGCGCCAGTCGGACGGCAGCTTCAAGATCACGGGCACCAAGATATTCATCTCCGCCGGTGAGCACGATCTTGCCGACAACATCATCCACCTCGTGCTGGCGCGCATCGAGGGTGCGCCGGCCGGCATCAAGGGCGTCTCGCTGTTCGTCGTGCCGAAGGTGCTGGTCAACGCCGACGGCTCGCTCGGGCAGCGCAACGGCGTCACCTGCGGCTCGATCGAGCACAAGATGGGCATCCACGGCAACTCGACCTGTGTGATGAACTACGACAACGCCACCGGCTGGCTGATCGGCGAAGAGAACAAGGGCATGCAGGGCATGTTCGTGATGATGAACGAGGCCCGTCTCGGCGTCGCCGTGCAGGGCCTTGCGCAGTCCGAGGTCGCCTATCAGAACGCGGTCGCCTATGCCCGCGAGCGTCTGCAGGGCCGTTCGCTGACCGGCGCCAAGGCTGCTGACAAGCCCGCCGATCCGATCATCGTGCATCCCGACGTGCGCCGCACGCTGCTCACCATCCGCGCCTTCAACGAGGCGGCGCGCGCCATGGTGGTGTGGACCGCGCTGAAGAGCGACGTCGCGCACCGCTCCAACGACCCGAAGGACCGCCAGGCCGCAGACGACCACATGGGCCTGATGACGCCGGTGCTGAAGGGTGTGCTGACTGACACCGGGTTCGCCAACACGGTCTCGGCGCAGCAGATGTTTGGCGGCCACGGCTATATTGCCGAGCATGGCATGGAGCAGTTCGTTCGCGATGCGCGCATCGCGATGATCTATGAGGGCGCCAACGGCATCCAGGCGCTCGACCTGGTCGGCCGCAAGCTGCCGCGCGATGGCGGCCGCGCCGCGATGGCGTTCTTCGGCGAGGTCACGGCCTTCGCCAAGGAGCATGGCACTGAGGAGGCGATGAAGCCGTTCATCACCCCGCTCTCCACCGCGCTCGGCCATCTGCAGCAGGCCACCGGCTGGCTGATGCAGAACGCGCTGACCAAGCCCGACAATGCCGGCGCCGCCGCGACCGACTACATGAAATTGTTCGGCCTCGTCGCGCTCGGCTACATGTGGGCGAAGATGGCCAAGGTGGCGCAGGACAAGGCCGCCGCCGGCACCACGCCCTATCTCAACACCAAGCTCGTGACCGGCCGGTTCTTCATGGAGAGGCTGCTGCCGGAGACCGCCGTGCATCTGGCCCGGATCCAGAGCGGCAGCGCCACCACGATGGAACTGGCTGCGGAAGCGTTCTGAAGCGTTTTCGAGCGAAGTGGATACGGTTCGCGTGAAGAAAACGCGTCAAACAAGAAAGCCTTGAAAATTGCCGCCGCACCCATGCGGCGGCGCTTCCTTCCGTATATATTATGATCCTCATATCAAGGAGGGCGTCATGCCTGAGGCATACATCTACGATCACGTTCGTACCCCGCGCGGCCGCGGCAAGGCCGACGGCGCGCTGCACGAGGTCACCGCGCTGGCGCTCGCCACGGTGC
>NZ_JASGSR010000128.1:0-14535 GCF_040446015.1 Bradyrhizobium sp. INPA03-11B | reverse complement strand
GACAGCGTGTGTGCGGCACCCAGCAATCGCGCAACATATTCAGTGTCGTCCCGGGCTTGACCCGGGACGCATAACCACAAATGCGCGTTGTGTCGGATGCTGTGGCCCCAGCGTGCTCAACAACGCAACCCTGTGGTTATGGGTCCCTGCTTTCGCAGGGACGACGGATGATGTGTGCGCAACATCGTGCAGTCAACCCGCCCGCGCCGCGTCGCGCGCGATCCGCCTTGCCGCGGTCTTCTCCATCTGCCGCTGCATCACCTTCCAATAGGTCCCGGGGCGGAAGCGTTGCAGCAGGTCCATGAGGATGGCGTCCTTGCCGATCAAAATGCGCGGCTGGTTTTTCTCGATGCCGGTGATGATGCGTTGCGCGGCGGCCGTGGGCGTGGTCCGCGCCAGCGTCTCGAAGCGCTCGATCGATTCTGAGCGCCGGGCATTGTCGGTGACGCCGCTGCCGGTGCGCGAGTTGCGCGCGATGTTGGTGGCGATGCCGCCGGGGTGCACGACCGAAAGCTTCACCGGACTGTTCGCAACCGCAAGTTCGTGGCGCAGGCTCTCGGAGAAGCCGCGCACCGCGAACTTGGCCGCGCAATAGGCGCTCTGGCCGGGCGGGGCGACGATGCCGAAGATCGAGGAGATGTTGACGATATGCGCCTCGCGCCGTTGCGACAGCAGCGGCAGGAAGGCGCGGGTGCCGTGCACCACGCCCCAGAAATTGATGTTGAACAGCCAGTCCATCTGCGTCTGGTCGATTTCGCTGAACTCGCCGAGCAACGCGACACCGGCATTGTTGATGACGATGTTGAGGCCGGGATGCGCGGCGCCGGCCGCCTCGGCGAACGCGGTGATCTGGCCGGGCTCGCTGACATCGACACGGTGTATGGTGACCTTGCGCTGGCTCGCCTTGGTGATCTCGATCGCCTTGGCGATCTCGGCGGCGGAGGCCTGCAGGCCGCCCTCGTCGCGGTCGGCGATGGCGAGATCGCAGCCGCGCAACGCCAGTTCAAGCGCGAGCGCGCGGCCGATGCCGCTGGCGGCTCCGGTCACGGCGGCGGCGGATCCAGAGATCGCGGTCATGTCGGGTGGGCTCCATCAGAACGAGGCACGACGGTTGCCATGCAGGAACACGGCGGGTCCTCACTTTTCTCAAATTGGAACCGAACCATCCAGTGATTTTAGGCATTAACATTTGTTAAGTGCGCAACCGAAGCATTGAAACCAAGGGAGGCCAGCCTATGGGACAGTCAAAGCCCTATCGTGCGAAGGCCCTGGTCGTCGAGGACGATCCGATGCAGCGCGAGATGATCGGCCTCCTGTTGGAGGAGAGCGAGTTCGACGTGATCTCCTGCGAGAGCGCCGAGGCCGCCGAGCTGGTGCTGCAAGGCAATGGCGACAATGTCGTGCTGATGATGACCGACGTCGAACTTGCTGGAAACATGACCGGCGTCGAGCTCGCCCACGTCGCCAAGAAATACAAGCCCGATCTCGATGTGATCGTCACCTCGGGCAAGCCGTTGCGGCAGCGCCTGCCCGAGGGCACCATGTTCTGGTCCAAGCCCTGGGCGCCGCTGGACGTGATCCGGGTCGCCGAGACGAAGGCCTCGGAGCTGTCGGGCGGCAGGGCGAGGTCCGCATAACGCAGTTGTCAGCACGGGCGAAGGGCGGCCGGCCGGTGGCCGCTTCCGCCTGCCCGGGCGCCGTGATATTTCCGGACCATGTCGCTCCCCCTTGAGGATTTGAAATGACCTGGTCCTTTTTGCTGACCACGCTGATCGTGGTCGCCTCGCCCGGCACCGGCGTGCTCTACACCCTGGCGGTGGCGCTGACCCGGGGCTCGCGGGCGAGCGTGGCGGCGGCGTTCGGCTGCACCCTCGGGATCGTGCCGCAGATGATCGCGGCGATGCTCGGCCTTGCCGCCATCCTGCACACCAGCGCGATGGCGTTCGCGGCGCTGAAATGGGGCGGCGTGGTCTATCTGCTGTATATGTCCTGGCAGGCGCTGCGCGAGCGCGGCGCGCTCGCCGTCGACACCGAGATCAAGCCGCGCTCGAGCGGGCGGGTGATCGTGACCGCGATCCTGATCAACATCCTCAACCCGAAGCTGTCGATCTTCTTCCTGGCCTTCCTGCCGCAGTTCATCGCCGTCGACGAACTGCATCCGCTGACGCGGATGGGCGAGCTCAGCTTCGTCTTCATGGCGATGACCTTTGCGGTGTTCGCGGTCTACGGGCTGTTCGCAGCATCGGTGCGCGACCGCGTCATCACCCGGCCGAAGGTGATGGCCTGGCTGCGGCGCAGCTTTGCCGCGGGCTTTGCCGTGCTCGGCGCCAAGCTCGCCTTTGCCGAGCGCTGAGCTCGCATTCGCTCGCCGCCGAGGTTGGCAATAAAAAAGAGGCAGGCAATAAAAAAGCAGGCCTTGCGCCTGCTGCCTTGCCCCATCTGCCGGGGTCGATCGGTTAGGTGAATTTGGGGTTGATGCGTTCGGGGCTGGCGTCGTTTCGACCCGCGGTCCCGGACCGGGTGCCCGGGCAGGGCAAGAGCCGCTACCCGGGCTGGAATTCGTTACTTCTTGGCGGCCTTCTTCTTGGTGGCCTTTTTCGCCTTCGCCTTCTTCGCCTTCTTCGCTTTCTTAGCCATAGTATCCTCTCAGGGTTTCATGGATTGAACGCGACTCCGAGGCATGCTTGGCGGAGGGCCAGCCTCGCAACATCCTCAGTACCAAACTCAGCAGATTCGGAGGCGGCTGCCGCGTGCTGTCACGGCGCCGTCATCGTGTTATCCACAGCTGTTACGTGTTTTCGCCAGTTTTTCGCCAGCGTCGGCGTGTCGCGCGTCGCGGCGCCGTCGCGCCGGTCATGCTTAACGATGCGCAAACGGCCGATGCGCGCTTCTTCATCAATTCAAAACCACAGCACGGATTGGCGCGCGGCGGTGAGAGTCCGTTAAGCGGCGCGGCCGCATCCTCGCCCCAAGACAACGGGGATTGTCATTGGGAGAAACGCCCTGGGCATGATCCGGAAAAGTGCGAAGCGGTTTTCCGGAAAGATCATGCGCAAACAAGGGCTAAAGCGCGATGACGATTCAACCGGATCGCATCGTGCTTTAGGGGCGGAAGGTCATTTCAGGGGAGGCGAGGCCGATACGGGTCTCGAACAGGGGCGATGTTGAGCGTTCCGACGCTTTGGACGGTATTCGTTATCAATTTTCTCGCGCTCGGCCTGATCTGGGCCTATGTCGCGCAAAGCTATCCAGCTTTCGGCGCGGCGCGGTTCTGGACCGCGTCCGCCTTCGTCGCGGCCGCCGGTGCCTCCTGCGCGATGCTCCGTGTGATGATGACGGACTCGTTGTTGCCGCTGCTGGCGGCGGGGACGCTGATGGTGTTCGCCGCCGGCCTTGCCGCGATGGGCATCGAGCGTTTCTACGGCAAGCCGGTGGGCTGGCGCAGCACCGCGCTGTCCACCGCATTCGCGTTCGCCGGCCTCGGCGTCTTCGTCTTCGCTTATGACAGCATGCCGATGCGCATCCTGGTCTACACCGTCGCCCAGGTCACGCCGCTGGCGTTGACGCTGAAGCTATTGCTGTCGCCCGAGAACGGGCGCGTCAGCCCCGGCGCGCGGCTCGCCGGCATCGTCGCCTCCGTGCTGATCGGCATCTATGCGCTGCGCCTCGTCGGCGCCTTGCTGCAGCCCGGCGAGTACTCCTTTGTTCGCTTCAATGCGGGCCAGTCGCTGGTGATCCTGCTGATGGTCTTCCTGTCGATGGCGCTCAATTTCGGCTTCCTGCTGATGGCGATCGACCGGCTGCGCAACGAGGTCGCCGACCTCGCGCTGCTCGACGATCTCACCGGCGTCGGCAACCGCCGCCATCTCCTGCAGCGACTGACCGAGGAATGCGCGCGCTCCGACCGCAACGGCGAGGCGTTCGCGCTGCTGGTGATCGACCTCGACGGCTTCAAGGGCATCAACGACACCCATGGCCACGCCGCCGGCGACGCCTGCCTGCAGCACTTCACGCTGATGGCGCAGACCAGGCTCCGCCCGGGCGACATGCTGGCCCGCACCGGCGGCGACGAGTTCTGCATCGTGCTGCCGTCCTCGACGCTGCGCGAGGGCGCGATGATCGCCCGCCGCGTGCTGGAGGTCTGCCGCGCCGATGCCGAGCAGTGCACCGGCAACGACATTCCGATCGCGGTCTCGATCGGCATTGCGCAATGGACCCGCGAGATCGGGATGCATCCCGACCGCCTGATCGCCGCCGCCGACCACGCGCTCTACGATGCCAAGAAGGGCGGCAAGAACGGCTATGCGGCCTACGAGCCGAAGCTGCCGCCCGAGATGGTCGATGCGCTGGAGGCGACCCTGCGCAAGCGCGCCTGAGCGTGCTAACGAGGGACGCCACTGGATTCCCTCGTCATGATGCCTCGCCTGCTCACCGCGCTCCTTGCGGTCGTGATCTCCTCCGCCGCACTGGCTGAACCCCCCGATCTCGCTGTCATCGCGCGATCGCAGGGGACGCCCGAGATTCCCGGACTGAAGATGGTGTGGCTGTCGCCGTGGGGCGACGTCGCCAAGGCGCATCCCTGGCGCAACATCATCGTGCACCAGACCGAGGGGCCGCAGGGCTCTGCACGCTACGGCGCGCAGGAGCAGCACAAGAATCCGACAAGGCGCGGTGTCATGGTCTGGGTCGAAACCGACGGCACGGTCTATTGGGCGGTCGCCGACAACCTCGTTCCGACCCACACCGACGGCGCCGATCGCAACGACAACAAATACATCGACAACAGCAAGACCTATCACCAGGTGAACAAGGACACCTCGATCGGCGTCGAGTTCGCCGGCAATTACCCCGACGTCACCAAGGGGCCGACCGACGCGCAAGTTTCGGCCTGGCGGGTGCTGGTGAAGGTGCTGCGCGCGCGCTATGGTATTCCGCTCGATCGCGTCTATGCCCACAACTGGATCGACTTCAAGGACGCCCGCTACTGCGAAGGCTGCGCGCTCGCGACCATGGCGCGAGAGTGGGGCGAGTAGGGGCGCTCGCCGCGGAGCGCGCTCTGCCTCGCATTCCACGTGTGGGAGAGGGTGCCACGCCGCGAAGCCGCTATGCACTCACCTCTCCCCGCCGGGGAGAGGTGAGCCGAACTCGCCGATGCTGTGGTCGTCTCCTCGCCTGCAAAGACCCGGGGCCCTCAGGGCCCGTATTTCGGGGCCGGCGTCTGGTTGAAGTCATGCTCGTCGGCGATGCATGTGAAGTTCGCTGCATCATTGGTGTTGCCGCTTCCATTGTACTTCGCGATCTTGGGAAATACGCAAAGCGGTCGCGTCATCTGCACGCTGGGCGGGGAGTCGTTGACATACTTGGTCGCGACGACCGCATCCGGAGGCGTGCCCTTCTCGACCCAGTTCACAAGCGAGGGCAGAAGCACGAAGGAGTTGGGACCGGGGCCGCCACTGCAGTGATACATGCCGGGGACCATGTAGAGCCGGGCATAGCTCTGGGTTCTCTCCAGCGCGGATTGCCGATCGCCCCTCTTATCGAGCCGCGCCTCTCCGATTTCCATATCATGTCGCGGGCGCTCGGAATGATGCCTGTCGTACTCCACGAGAGCATTGAAATAGTTGATGCTGACTTGCGACGGAACCCCCGCGTCGGCCCAGCCGTGATACATGATGAGCTTGCCGCCATGCGCCCGAAACTCGCTGAGATCGGCGCTATCGGCGTTCAGCGGCTCGGCGAGCTGGTGGTCCACAGCCTCGAGATCACGGTGAATGTCGAAATTCGTATAGTTGATGGCGCTGCCTGGCTGGCCGAAGCTTGGACCGAACACCCAATACAGGGCTCCGTCAGTGAGCGGCTCCGGAAGCTGCTCTTTGAACATCAGGCCGAGTTCACCAAGGTTTTCAGTCTCGGCGCCAAGCGCATAGGCGGGAACGACCACGTCGCCGTTCACCTCATCGATGACGCCGGCATAGTAATTCCGCATCGTCGTGACCTGCTCGGCGGTGAGGCACGCGGGCGGGACGTTGCCGGCTGTGCATTGCAGAACCTTGAGATCAAGGTGACAGTCGCGCGGATCCGTCAGGAACTGGTCACTCCTGACTCCGCCATCGCGGCCGGCGCATTGCGCCAACGCCGCGTTGTTGATCAAGGACATCTGGCCGGTCTGCATGAGCCGCCCCGGACCCGCATGCGTGATCTGCCACGTGTGCGGTGCTGCTGCGTACAGGCGTGAGCGGTTGAATGCCGACGCACCGGCCACGATCCCATCGTAGTCGTCTGGATAACGCTGCGCCTCCATCAACGCATTCTGGCCGCCGGTAGAGCAGCCGAAGAAGTAGCTCTTGTCGGCGCTTCGCTGGTAGAATGCCGCGGTGATCTCCTTGCCCCGCATCGTCATCAGGTGGATCGCCCGATGGCCGAAATCCTTGATCCGCTCAGGGTGGCCATAGAGGCCAACGGTCGGGTTGGCTGGCTCCCCCAACGCAATCGCAAGCGTGTTGCCCTGGTTGCCGGCGGAGCCGCAGAAGTAATTGGTGCACCCCGAGACTCCGGTGCCGAGACCGGTGTTGGCGACCGCGTATCCGGCTTTGAGGCGCAAAGCGAGAGAACCGTAATCGATGAAGCCGCCGAACCCGCCGCTACCGAGGCCGAGGAATCGACCGCTCCAGGTGCTTTCCGGCAGCCAGACCTCGATCTTGATCTGCGAGTCGGTGCTGGGCGTGATCGTCGCCGTGACGCGGCAGAACGTCGGCAATCCCGTGAGGTATTGCGGCGGGTTCGTGCCTGGAATGGCGAACGTGCCGCTGATGATGTCGGTCGCCGATGTGATCGTGGTGTGCTCGAGAGTGAGGGTTTGCAGGTTTGTGCACTGCGTCGCCATGGCGGGCGTACCGGCCAGCGTAGACGCAGCCAAAACACCGGCGACCGCGCCGATGAGATATCGCCGGTGCATGAAGTGTCCTCCCCAATGCTGTTTCAGGCCAGCTGCGAACGGCTGGCTTGCAACGCAGGATGGCATGACATTGTGAAGCTCGGAAGAAGCGAACGCCCGCTTTCGGGGTCGAAGCGGAAACCCACCCGACCTCAGGGATAGCGCGTTCTGACCCATAGCGGAAATTCGACATCTCGGGCTGCCCCAAGAGCCGCTGACAGGAACGCATGTCCTATGCTTTGATAGGAGGGGAGCGAGCGAGGGTTTCGTGACGGCAGAGCGGATACAGCGGAGACTGGCGGCAGTTCTGGCAGCTGATGTCGCCGGGTATTCGCGTCTCATGGGGGCAGACGAAGTCGGGACCCTGGCGGCCCTCAAATCCCACCGTCGCGATGTGATCGACCCTGCTGTCGCAACGCACGGGGGCCGTATCGTCAAGACGACCGGCGATGGCATACTCGTCGAATTCGCAAGCTGCTTGGACGTATCACAGAGCTCTATCCTAAGCTGAGCAAACCCTTCCTACGGGACATGTACCTTCGGTACCGCAAGCCGGAGCATCAGTCGGTCGTGGAAGCGGCGATCAATCGCAGTGGCCTTCCCGACTGAGACGGCGTTTGGCTTTGCAGCAGAGCTTCCAACGTCACTGATCGCGACGCCCAGTGAGTGTCTCCTTGCCCCGCGCGCGATGAAGGGTTCAGTCCTGCGGGCGCAGGGCCGCTTCGGCGCGCTGCATCATCCGCCGCCATCGCTCGCTTGTCGGCCCGCCCGTCAGCAGGAAGTAGCGGACGATCGCGATCGGCAGCCAGGTCTCCATCGCTTGCGTCAGCGCCGCGACCGGCGTGCCGGACAGCCGCGCGTATTCGGATTGCGCGGCCGCATGGACCGCAAGCGGCCGCTGCGGATTATCGGTGATGTCGAGGGCGAGCTCGGTCAGGTTGATGTGAAAGTGCCCATGATCAAAGGCCGCAGGCGCGCGGATCGAAAAGGTCCAGTCGATCAGCCGCGGGCCGTCCGCCGTCATGATCACGTTGTTAGGATGGATGTCGCCATGGCACAGCCCGTCCCCTGCCTGCTGCAGGCGGTCGATCAGCGCGAGGATGCCGGAGGCGATGTGCTTGGGCACCATGTCGCCCGAGAGCCTGAAGGCGGTGTCCATCCAGCGGCGCAGATGGATGGCCTCCGGCGGCGGCGATATCCTGTGAACCGACAGGGCGAGGGACGCGAGGATCGCGCCCGCCTGGGCGAACGTCACGCCGCCGCTGCGCGTGAGCTGCAGCAGTGTCGGTCCGTCGAGGCGGGCGAGCACGATGCCGAAGCGTCCGTCGATCGTCACCTCGCCGAACACCTCAGGCGCAGGCACGCCGGCGGCGAAGACCGCCCGGGTCATCCGCACCTCTTGCTGGCCGAGTCGCGGCGGGAAACCTTCCTTGAACAGCTTGACGACCTGACCTGGCGCCCAGACGTGGATATCAGCCGTGCCGCCCTGGTTGATCTTCTCCCCGAGGGATCCCCGCATCGCCCGTCCTCCCGCCGGTCGCAACCAAACACCGGCGGCGGGCAAAAGAGAACGCTCCCGCGATCCTGGCTGCCAGCCACGATCGTGGCTTGTCCCGGGCCACAGCGTTTGCCAGAATCGCGCAGCGAGGCGCGGTTTGAGGTTAGTCCGGTTCGGGCCTTTGGCCGACATGGCGCCGAAGCATCATGCCAAAGACCGGCCTTGTAGGATGGGTGGAGCGAAGCGATACCCATCAACTCGTGCTGCCGTGGCGGGATGATGGGTATCGCTGCGCTCCACCCATCCTACAGACAACGGCATCCGGCTCGTAGCCGAGCTAACCCGACGAATGCTTCTCTAGAGCCGTCGCGAGTCTCTCCAGGGCAACGTTTCTGCGGCGCATTTCGACGATGTGTTGTTCGCAAATCTCAACCGCCGTGCGCCCGGACAACCCTCTGCGTGCAAGCATGCTCGTCCGGTAACAAAGCCAGATCCCTGCCGCTGGAAGGAGAATCGTGGCGAGCCATGCCAGCGCCTGCCCCAGACTCAAATCGGCGATGGCGCGACGGAGGTCGCCCTTGGTGAGGTACGCAATGGCGCGACTGCTGTAGGCGTCCGTATAGTTCGGATCGAGCGCGATCGCCGCACTACAGTCGGCGATGACGCGATCGAAGTCACCTTTCGCCCTGTATGCAAGGGACCGATCGTAGTAGGCCATCGCATATTTCGGATTGAGTGCGATCACCCGGTCGTAGTCGGCGATGGCGCGATCAGGATCGCCTTTGACCTGGTAAGCGTAACCGCGGCTGAGGTAGGCGTCCGTATAGTTCGGATAGAGCGCGATCGCCTCACTGGAGTCGGCGATGACGCGATCGAAGTCACCTTTCGCCCTATATGCAAGGGACCGATTGTAGTAGGCGAGTGCGTAGTCCGGATCGAGTGCGATCACCCGGTCGTAGTCGGCGGCGGCACGATCGGGATCGCCTTTGGCCAGGTAGGCGTTGCCTCGGGCGGTGAGGGCGGCTTTGTTGTTCGGATCGAGCCGGATACCGTCGGTAAAGTCCGCGATGGCCCGGTCGTTGTCGCCTTTGGCTAGATAGGCGTAGCCGCGCTCGCCGTACCCGACCCGCTTTCCATAGTCCGACAGATCGCCTTCGAAGGCCCGGTCAGCGTCCGCTATCGCCCGGTCGTAGTCGTGCCGATGATTGTAAAGGTGCGACCGGTTGAGCAGTGCGCCAACCGCTTTCGGATCAATCCGGATCGCCTCGGTGTAGTCTTTGAAGGCGTGGTCGACACGATCGGCGAAGTTTGTCCACGACCAGGCGTAGCCGCGCGCATTATACAAGTTGGACAGGTCTCGGTCATCGTACGCTCCGCTTTCGATCGCGCGTGTGCAGGGGGCGATGGTCGCGGCAGCGGTTTCCTTCGATCCGTTCAGACAATCCTGTCGGTCGTCGGCTGCCGCCGGCCAGCTGACGGCAGCGGCTGCCGCGAATGCCAACGTAAACAGCCAGACATGCGCAGAAGTCCCTAAGCGCATACGCCCCTTCTCCCGCGACGCGGCAGTGTTCGAGCTACCCCGGAGAGTGCTTTTCCAGAGCCGCCGCGATCCTCTCCAGCAGGGCGTTGGTGCGCTGGGATTCGACGACCTGCTGCTCGCAGAGGTCAACCCAACTGGCCCCGGATGATCCGCGCCCATTCCTGCGCGAGAGCCATATCCAGACGCCTATCAACGCGATGAATGGCAGCCAGGACACGATCAGACTGACCACCCAGGACGGTGAACCACCGCTTGTTTTGCTGACGAGCGTAAAGCAAACGACGAGTGCTCCGACGAGTGCGATCCACGAAGCAGCTAACAGAAACCAAGAGCGAGGCTTGGTCATTCCGGTCACGGCAGTTCCCACGGTTGATTCAATGAAGCCTATGCTATCATTGGTTGATAGGCCTTCCCATGCCGTGGCGGACGCATGTCGCAACGTGGTTAGTCATTCCTTTGCAGGATGTCGCGGCCACCGTGAGGCTCATCCGGACATTCGTCGGCAGGCGAAGCGTTCGGTGATACGTCCGGGCTACGTCGAGGAACGTGCAGAAGCATCATGCCGAAAGCCAGCCCCGTAGGATGGGTGGAGCGAAGCGATACCCATCAACCTTGTGCTGTTGTGCGGTGGAAGGATGGGTATCGCTGCGCTCCACCCATCCTGCAGGCTGCATCAATCGGCGCGGCGCTCAGCGATGAACGCAAATGATGGAGCTCCCCTTGCGTCGCTCGGTCGGATTTAAGGCGGCGACGGCATCGTCGAGGGACGAGACGTTGCCGATGTGCGTCCGAAGTCGTCCGTCCCGCACCCGCTGGACGATCTCAATCAGCTGGACACGATCGGCCTCAACGACGAAGTCGACCGCGAGGCCGCCGGAGGGCCGTGCCTCGGCCGGCCCGACGATGGTCACCAGCGTTCCTCCGGTTCGAATGAGTGCTGCGGACCGCTTCTGAATGTCACCGCCGATGACATCAAACACGAGATCGACTTCGCCGACGTCTTCCAGGGCGTCGTTGGCCAGGTCGACGAACTCCTTCGCGCCCAGGTCGAGCGCGGTCTGACGGTCGGCGGAGCGTCCGGTGCCGATGACGTAGGCGCCGGCCTCGCGTGCGAGTTGCGTCACCATCGATCCAACTGCACCGGCCGCGCCATGTGCGAGGACGCGCTGCCCCGCCCGAAGGCGGCCGTGCTGGAACAGCCCTTGCCATGCGGTCAGACCCGAGATCGGCAGGCTCGCGCCCACCGTGAAGTCGACGTCGCCCGGCAGCGGCGCGAGGTTTCGTGCCTCGATCGCCACATACTCGGCTAGCGTGCCGTCGCGATACCAGTCAGCGAGGCCGAACACCCGCTGGCCCACCGACAGTCCCGTCGTGCCATATCCAAGCGCGGTGACCACTCCGGCCAGCTCGTGCCCGGGGATCGACGGTGTTCGGTCACGATCGAGGCGATCGGTCCAGGTCGACGGCCACGCCAGCTCGGTCGGGGCAAATCCCGACGCATGAACCCGAACGACGACGTCGTTTATCGCTGCGTTCGGCTCGGGCCGGTCCACTAACCTCATCCCGGCCGTTCCCGCGGCCTGGTTCGTTACAACGATCGCCTTCATGGGAACTGTCTCCTCGATCATTTGTCTCGTGGATGGGGATGTTGCAGCGAGCACGAAAGCGCCGCCTATCAACAAACGCCAGGAAGTGCGGAACTCCGGACGCCGCGCTTGCGATCTGCGCTGTCCGCATTGACCGGAGCACTAACCCCGATGGATCCCTCCGGTTGCTGGCGCCAGCATAGATGCGTTGTGCCTGATCATAAGAACAGGACCAAGATTGCCGAATTTGGCTGTACCAAGCCCAATGGCTGCCAGCTCCACCAATCATACTGACAACAAAAAAGCCGGCGTTGCCGCCGGCTTTCGTGTCTGTTGGCTCGTTCACCGCGCGATCAGGGAGCAGGGCGGTACTCATTGAATTCCGGGACGCCTGCCTTGACCCAAGGCGGACTCGCGGGCCAAAACGGCAGGAAAGCATTGCCCAGCTCGCGGTGGCCTTATACCCTCGTAAAGGTCAAGACTGGGGGCAGCCTTGGAAGAAGACGAACTCGAGCGCCTGGCGGGCCGCCGGTTGCGGCTGAGCTTCGAGGAGATCGTAAATCATCCTCGGCTGCCGGAGGCGCGGCGCGCCTATGTCGCGGCTTTTTGTGATTTGTACGAGGGTGATCCGTTTCTGGTCCGCCTGCTACTCCAGGCCGGCCGCTTCCTCGTTTTCCTGAGCGCAGCGGTGCTCGAGGCCGCACAGGATCCGGCGCGACGCGAAACCTGGTTCACGGTCTCCGCGCTGAAGCGGCAGCTCAATATGCATGGACAAGCGAGCGACCGGCAGGTGGATCATCTCCTGGCACGGCTGTGCGAAGTCGGATTCATCGAGCAGAGCCGAGCGCCGGCTGACCGGCGCGTGCGGCTCCTGGCGACCACGGACAAGCTGCGCTCGCATCACGCCGAGTGGCTGGCGACACACTTCGTGCCGCTTGCCGAATTGTACCCCGATCATGATTACAGCCCGGTGCTGTCACGAAATCAGGCCTTCAACGTAACCCATTGCCGCGCGGGCCTGCCGTTCTTTCCGGTCTCCGTTCGTCTCATGATGACGTTGTCGGACACGATGCTGTTCTTTTCGCATGCCGCGGGGCCGCTGATTCAGAATGCCGTCCTGAAGGCAGCGATGGATGCGGGCGATCCGACCGCAGCGATCCCCTATATGGATGTGGCTGATCGATTCGGCGTCTCGCGAACGCATATCCGCAACCTGATGAATGCAGCACAGGCGGCCGGTCTCGTCAGGATCATTGGGCGCGGCGGCCGCAGCATCGAGATCATGCCGCGCCACTGGGCGAGCTACGATCGCGGCCTTGCGGTTGGCATGTACCTGCACGATGCGGTCAATCTCGTGGCGATGCGCGATTGGACGGAGGCTCGGCGCGGCTCCGCCGATCGCCTTTTGATCGCGGGCTGATCCTGTCCACGGCTTTTCCATGCGCCTTCGATAGGCGCAAAGTTTTCCGACTGCATCTCGCCCGGAAAGGCTAGACTCATCTGCGGCCCGGCTTTGCCCCTATGGGCCGATCTATTTTTCAATTCTTTTTTCTTAAGGAAGATTTTGATGACCGAAATCGATAGCGGCGCGCACGGCTCCACTGCCGTGCCGCTCCGTTCGCTCGCATACGCGCTGCTTGTTGCGATCCTGGCCGCTTCTGGCCTGTACGCCGCGTTCATCGCAGGTCCCGCCATGCGCGCCGCCGCACACGATGACGTCGTGCGGGCGGTTGCCGAGGAGGATCGCCGGTTCTGTGGATTGTTCGGATTGGGCGCGGGCACCGACACGTTTGCTGCGTGCAGCAGAGAGCTGTCGATTGTCCGGCAACGGCAGCTCGATCGCGACAATGCCGCCGCCCAGGGTCTGCTTTAGCGCTCCAACCTCGATATCTCTTCCGAAAAGGATTTTGTTATGGTCAGACGCTCGACGTTTGCACTGGGTGCTGCTGCGATCTGGATCGGTTCGGCCGCGGCGCAGGACGCTCCTCCCTCCTACCAGGCCGACCCGACGGTCTATAAGGTCATCTTCGAAGATCAGAACTTTCGTGTGATCGCGGCGACCTGGAAGAAGGGTGCGACGGACAAGCCGCATTCGCACCAGCTTCCTTTCATGGTCTACGCGCTCGATGATTGCACCGTGCGGGTCCACAATCCGGACGGCACGACGCGCGAATTGAAGAACAAGGCCGGAGTGGCCAGCGCGGGCCCCATTACTGCCTCGCATACGGCTGAAAATGCCGGAGAATCGGACTGTCGAGCCCTTCTGGTGGAGCGAAAGTGATCCGGCATGAGACAATGGACCTGCATCATGCGTTACCGGATCGCTCCGATCGCCATCACCGTGTCTGCATTGCTTGGCGCAATGGCGTCTCCGGCACGGGCCGGCGAAACAACCGATACACGCGAGCCGGTGTCGCGAACGGACACCGAGAAAGCCTTCGTGCTGGAGCAAATGCGGCTGTTCCTGGCCTCGATCGTGGAGGTCGAGGAAGGGCTTGGCTCGGGTGACCTGGACCTGGTCGCGCGTGAAGCGGCGGCGCGCGGCCGCAAGGCCAGTGCCACGCTGGCCCGGCCGCCGACCCTGGCCGCCAAGGAAAGCGAAGCCTGGAAGTCGATGATTGGCTCGGTCCGGAGCGGCTTCGACCAGATCGCCGAGCAGGCGACTGCGCGCGCGCCGGCGGCAAAAATCAACAAGACGCTTGCCGATACGATGAGGAATTGTGTTGCCTGCCATCAAGCCTATCGCATTTCCGCTGAAGCGCGCTAGGCCGTGAATGGTTCGCAGTAGCTTCGTAGGATGGGTGGAGCGAAGCGATACCCATCAACTTCGTGCTGCGCGTTGGGATGATGGGTATCGCTGAGTTTATCATCGGGCCGCGCGTTGCGCGGACCTGTTGGCGCCACCCATCCTTGTAATAGCGCGATCGGTTATCGTCGGAGCATTCCGAGAGGAATGGCCTGTCGCGGTTAGCGGCCG
>NZ_JASGSR010000127.1:0-22370 GCF_040446015.1 Bradyrhizobium sp. INPA03-11B | reverse complement strand
GCGCAAATCGACCTCTCCCAAGGGAGAGGTGAACCTTCGACGCCGTTCCAGCTCAACCTAATCTCATCAGGCTTTAGAACGACTTGTTCAACTTGCGGCGGACTTGTGCGCGCAAGGGTGCACCCGTGCTCAGGCGCCATCCGTGGGAACATCACGCTTTCACCTCCCCCGCAAAAGCGGGGGAGGTGAAGTGCATCTGCCGTCAGAGCGCGCTCACATCATTGCGGCGTGGGCGCGAGCTGGCCGGTGATGGTGCCGACCAATGTGGCCGGCCGGGTATCACCGACCGCAGGCTCTGCGGCCGCCTCGGCCTTGCGCTGTGCCAGCGCGCTGGTCAGGCTGGTGAGGGCGTCGGACCCCGCAGGGAAGCCGGCCTCCGAGAGGATCTTGTCGATCATCGGCTTGAATGCCGAGACCGACAGCAACTGCGCGGCGAGCCCGTCGCCGAGCCCGAGACCGCCATTGCCATTGGCATGGCCGTTGGCACCGCCGCGGCCGAGCATGCTGCCGGTGTCGAAGATCCGGATATCGGAGATCTTCTCGATCGGCTTCACCGCCTCGGCGAGCGCGCTCGGGATCACGTTGATCCGCGCCAGGTTGAGGTCGTAGTCGATCATCTCGGCGCTCAACTTGTTGCGCGCCTCCGCCTTCATCGTCGCAACTTCCGCCTCGGCCTGGCCGAGCGCCTTGACGCCGGCGGCGCGGGTGGTGGCGGCGGCCGCATCGGCCTTGGCGAGCACGTTGGTGGCCTCAGCCTTGTTGGCGGCGGCCTGGCGCTCCGCCTCGGCCATGACCGTGATCGGCATCGCGTCGGTCTCGGCCGCCTTGCGCGCCGCGATCACGTTGATGATCTTGTCGCGCTCGGCGATTTCGGTGGCGCGGGCAGTGGTGACCTTTTCCTCGGCCGCGATCGCAACGGCGCGCGCGGTCTCGGCGATGGTCTGGGCCTCCGACTGCTCCTTGCTCTTGGCCGCGACCGCGATCGCGCTTTCCTGGGCGACGATCTGCAGGTCGCGCTCCATCTCGGTGTTGCGGCGCTTGACCGCGAGATCGGCCTCGATCTTGCGAGTGTCGCGGGCCTGGTTGGCCTCGGTCTGCTTGTTGGCGACCGCGAGCTCCTGCTGGATGCGGTATTCGGCCTCGTTCTGCAGCGCGGTCTGCTCGACCTGCGCGGTCTGCGCGCGCATCGCCGCGGTCTTGTTGGCGATGTCGCGCTGCTGGGCCAGCTCGGCCTCGCGCTTGGTGCTTTCGATCGTCAGCGTGGTCTGCCGCGCCGCCAGGTCCTGCTGGGCGATATTGACCTCGGTGGTGCGGACGATCTGGTTGCGCTCCTGCTCACGCTCCTTGGTGATCTTGGTCAGCGTGGTGAGGCCGTGCGCGTCGAAGAAATTGCTCGGGTTGAAATGCTTGATGTCGCTCTGGTCGAGCTTGGTCAGCGACACCGATTCAAGCTCGAGACCGTTGTTCTGGATGTCGGCACCGACCGCATCCTGCACCGCCTTGACGAAGGTCGCGCGCTGCTCCTGCAACTCCTCGAGGTTCATGGTCGCAGCGACCGAGCGCAGGCCGTCGACGAATTTTGCTTCCACCAGCTCGCGCAGCTCGGCCGCGTCATTGGTGCGGTTGCCGAGCGTCTGCGCGGCCAGCGCGATCGACGAACTATCGGGCTTGACGCGCAGATAGAACTCGGCGCCGATGTCGACGCGCATGCGGTCCTTGGTGATCAGCGAGTCCGGGCCGCCGCGCGCCACCTCGAGCCGCAGCGTCTTCAGGTTCACCGCGGCGGTGGAGTGGAAGATCGGCAGCACCAGCGAGCCACCGTCGAGCACCACCTTCTGGCCGCCGAGGCCGGTACGGACATAGGCCTCATCGCGCGTCGAGCGCTTGTAGAGTTTTGCGAACAGCAGACCGATAACGAGAATGGCAAGGACGCCAATAAAGACGGGTATAGCAAGTTCCCACATGTGTTATGCCCTGTTGGAAGAGTGTTGTTCGACGAGATCGGAGGGAGCGGCAATCGCGATGAAGCCTTTGGCATCGCGATCGACCAGCAGCACGCTGGCGCCGACCGGCAATGCCTCGGACTCTGCGCTGGCACGCGCCGACACGGTGTGCCAGTTGCCGAAGACATCCTTGAGACGGACCCGGCCGGGCAGGCCCTGATCGAGCGGGCCGACCGACACGGTTGCGACCTTGCCGACAAAGTCGCTGTCGTTGACCGCATAGCTCTCGTCGCGCGGAATGATGCGGGCGAGGCCGCGGCTGCTGTTTCGGATCACGGGAATGCTGCCCGCGGCGGCAACCACCGCGGCAATGGAAACCGGGATGGCGGTGCCTGCGGCATGCGCCAGTCCCTGGAGCAGAAAGCCTCCGATCGAGAATATGCCAAGTATCAGGATGATCAGGATCAGGAGGGGAAGCCGCCCGGCGTTGATCCAGAGAAACAGGCCACTGAGAGCATTGTGGCTCTCGGCCTCGACCGCGAACTCCTTGCCGATGAGTTCGCTGATCGAAAGTCCGACCATGGTGGTCAGCAGCTCGATACCGCCAAGTGCCACCATGATCGCAGCCGCGACCGCAAAGGGCCGTACGTCGGGGGCGAGCAGGATGTCGCCAACTGCACTCATTTTTCTGACTTGATCCTTTCAAGCCGCGCCGCGATTTCCTTTTCGCGGTGCAGGCGATCGAGTTCGTCAAGCTCCTTGTCACCGAGCACGCTGGAAGCGGGAACACCGGTCACCCGGGCGATCGCCGCCATGGCGCGTTCAGCACTCAATGTATTGGTCGTCGATGGGCCCCGGCTGGTTTCGTCCTTGGCCTCGCGGATCAGACTTTGTTCGAGATCGGCCAATCGCGCTTCCGCCTCGCGGCGCGCACCGAGCATGGCTTGCAGCGCCTTGGTCTGCTCATCGATTTCGAGCTCGATGAAATCCATCGCGCGTTCCAGCGCGATCACCTGCGACTCCAGGTCAATTTGCCGCGCGACGCCGGCGCGCGCGAGATCCTCGCGACTTTCCGCAAGTGCGAGACGAATCTTTTCGTTCAGATTCGTGGTTTCGGTATCCAGTTCCTCACGCCGCCTCTTCAAACGGAATTCTTCGGCGCGCGACTTGCCGAGCGCGTAGCGCGCCTCATCGGCGCCGGCGTCGATCTCGCGGATCGCCTGCTTGACCAACGCCACCTTGTTGTTGTTCTCGACATTGTCGATGGTCTGGCTCGCGATGGCGGCAAGAAGCCGGCCCATGCGCGCAAGGATGCCTTCGTGAAGCATGGTCTTCTCCTCCGGTTGTGCTGATTTCGATTTGACGGCGATGTGGATTTCGTAGCCGCGTCCATCCGAGATCAAATGCGCCGGGAAGGGGCTTTCCCAGCCCGAGACATATCCCGGCACGTCGAACGGCACCAAGACGCGTCCGCTGACAGTGCTAATGGTCAGTGAAGTTGGACCCTTGATCGCAAACAACTTGTCGTCGAGCGGTATGCGGCGGACGGCGGCGCCCGCGATGTAGTTGGCGCGGTCGCGCAGGCCGAGCGTCACGAGGCGCGCGGGCAGGCCGGTTTCCTTGCGGATCCGCTCATAGGCCTGGGCGTGCAGCGAGACGAGGTTGGCGCCGACCGGCGCGACCTCGGCGAGAACAGCCATCATCCGGTCATAGGCCGCAAAGGTCGCCTCGATCGCCTCGATGCCCGACGGGTCGGGGGCGAGCGCGTAGCGCAGCGTTGCGGTCGGCGTCTCGACGGGTAGCTTGATCATGTTTCTAACGTAAAGCACTTCCTCAGTGCTTTACAAGTGAGGTGGCCGGTATCATTTTCGTGAGCCCAGATGCAGTTGCAAGTGAGTTGCAATAACGGGAGAGATCGGCCATCCTGCCGGTATGGATGCCCGAACCCCTCAAATGTCGTCCGTTTCCGTTTCCGACGCCGTGCCAGGCGGCTGGCGGGGCGATGCCGGACACGCGCGTAGCCTGCCGGAGGTGAATGCGACCGTCGCGGTGCCGACCACGGGCGTGTGGTGGCGCCGGCTGCTGGCCTTCGCCGGCCCGGGCTATCTGGTCTCGGTCGGCTACATGGACCCCGGCAACTGGGCCACCGATCTCGCGGGCGGATCGAAGTTTGGCTACACGCTGCTGTCGGTCATCCTGCTCTCGAACCTGATGGCGATCCTGCTGCAGGCGCTCAGCGCGCGGCTCGGCATCGCGACCGACCGCGATCTCGCGCAGGCCTGCCGCGCGACCTATCCGCGGCCGGTCAATCTGCTGCTGTGGCTCGCCTGCGAGGCCGCGATCATCGCCTGCGATCTCGCCGAGGTGATCGGCACCGCGATCGCGCTGAAGTTGCTGTTCGGCATTCCGCTGATCGGCGGTGCGCTGCTGGCAGCGCTCGATGCGTTCCTGCTACTGCTGTTGATGAACCGCGGCTTCCGCTTCCTCGAAGCCTTCGTGATCGCGCTCTTGATCGTCATCGCGGTCTGCTTCGTGGTCCAGATCGCGGCCGCCGCGCCGCCGATTGCCGGCGTGCTCGGCGGCTTCATGCCGTCGCGCGAGATCGTCACCAATCCGGAGATGCTCTACATCGCGATCGGCATCATCGGCGCGACCGTGATGCCGCATAACCTCTATCTGCACTCCTCGATCGTGCAGACCCGCGCCTATCCGCGCACCGAGGCGGGCCGGCGCGACGCGATCAAATGGGCGACCACCGATTCCACCATCGCGCTGATGCTGGCGCTGTTCGTCAATGCGGCGATCCTGGTGCTGGCGGCCGCGACCTTCCACAAGAGCGGGCACTCGGATGTCGCCGAGATCGATCAGGCCTTCGAGCTGCTGTCGCCGCTGCTCGGCCTCGGCATTGCCTCGACGCTGTTTGCCGTGGCGCTGCTCGCCTCCGGCCTCAACTCCACGGTGACGGCGACGCTGGCCGGCCAGATCGTGATGCAGGGCTTTCTCGATCTCAAGCTGCCCGATTGGCTGCAGCGGCTGGTGACGCGCGGCATCGCGATCGTCCCGGTCATCGTGGTCGCGGCGCTCTATGGCGAGAGCGGCACCGCGCAGCTCTTGGTGTTCAGCCAGGTCGTGCTGTCGATGCAGCTGCCGTTCGCGGTGATCCCGCTGGTGCGCTTCGTGTCCGACAAGCGCAAGATGGGCGCGTTCGCGATTTCAATGCCGGTTGCGGTGGCGGCGTGGATCGTCGCCGGCCTGATCGTAATCCTGAACGTGAAGCTGCTTTACGATACGCTGTTCGGAACCTAGCAGACGCTAATCCTGCGGCTCGGCCAGCCCTTCGCCTGACGCGTCGACGCGCAGCCAGCCCGACGGCGCGAGCCGCTGCTGCGGCAGGAAGCGGCCCTTGTAGTCCATCTTCTTGGAGCCCTCGATCCAGTAGCCGAGATAGACGTAAGGAAGGCCCTGCCGGCGGGCGCGGGCGATGTGGTCGAGGATCATGAAGGTGCCGAGCGAGCGGGCCTCCAGCCCGGGTTCGAAGAAGGAATAGACCATCGACAGCCCGTCGCTGAGCACGTCGGTCAGCGCCACCGCCATCAGTTCGTCGCCGCGGCCGGTGATGGCGCTGTCGGCATTACGCTTGCGGTATTCGATGATCCGGGTCTCGACATGGCTGTCCTCGACCATCATCGCGTAGTCCAGCACGGTCATGTCGGCCATGCCGCCGTTGCGGTGGCGGCGGTCGAGATAGGCCCGGAACACCGAATATTGCTCGGAGGTCGGCACCGCGGTGCGCTGTTCGCCGATGACGTCGGCGTTGCGGGCCAGAACTTTTCGGAAATTGCGGGAGGGGCGGAATTCGTTCGCGATCACCCGGACCGAGACGCAGGCCCGGCACTGGTCGCAGGCCGGGCGGTAGGCGATCGACTGGCTGCGGCGGAAGCCGCCATGGGTCAGCAAGTCGTTGAGATCGCCCGCTTTGTCGCCGACCAGGTGCGTGAAAACCTTCCTCTCGTGCCGGCCCGGCAGATAGGGGCAGGGTGAGGGCGCCGTCAGGTAGAACTGGGGAGTATCACGCGAGTGCTGGGTCACGTCTGATCGTCGGGCTCCACAAACAATACAGGCAGCCGAGTTAGCATCGCCCCCCGGAGGCTAACGGTCAATTGGTTTAGGCGGGCCTAATAGGAGGCCCGCGCGGCCGGAGATACCTGGGTCCGGACCGAGCTGTTGATAACGACGGTTCCGAGGATGACGTCATGCAGCAGCCGGCGGCGGCCGTTGACGAGCCCGACCAGCAGCACCAGCGGCGACAGGAACGAGATCGTCACCCAGAACAGCACCGCATGGGTGGCGCCGAGCACGAAATAGCCGCGCGCGCCGTACCAGGTACGCAGTTCCAGATCCATCATGCGCATGCCGATCGTGGCGGAGTGCCGGCCGCCGATCGAGGCGCCGTAATAGACGATGGCCCAGACGATCGACGCCGGCGACACCAGCCAGAACAGCGCCCAGCCGAGGCCGAGCGTGACCAGGCCGAACACGGCAATGAAGATCACGGCGACGATCACCGGCACCGACAGCACGAAGAGGTCGATCAGGAACGCAAACACGCGCCGCGTCAGCACGCCGCGGAACAGTTCCGGCTGCATCAACGGATCGAACGCATGCGGGGGAACGCCGCCGTCGTTGCGCCAGGCTTCATTGCGCCAAGCACCGCCGTCACTGCCGTAAGACATGACCAACCTCCGATGAAACTCCCGCGCAGGACATGGGAACAGGAGGGGCGCCTGCCAAGTCTGCGCGAACATTAACTAGCCGAAATATTCCGGCGATTCGGCGGCCAAAGCGATCGCCCCCAAGTGGCTTTCGCACCGCCCGCCCGCTACTGTCGGCCCTCAGGCGAGGCGCTGCGGCCCGACCGCTGGATCTTTGCGTCGCCGAGCTGCAACGGGAGGACGCATGAGCGCACAGCTTGACCTGCGCTGCCGCTGCGGGGCCGTGCGAGGCACGGTCAGCAACGCCGCGCCGCAGTCCGCCAACCGCGTGGTCTGCTATTGCGACGACTGCCAGGCGTTCATGCACCGGCTCGGCCGCGCCGACCTGCTCGATGCACATGGCGGCACCGACATCGTCCAGGTCGCGCCGTCCTCGCTCAGCTTCGTGCAGGGCCAGGACAAGATCGCGGGCGTGCGGCTGACGCCGAAGGGCCTGTTCCGCTGGCACACGACATGCTGCAACACGCCGGTCGGCAATACGCTGACGCCGTCGGTCCCGTTCGTCGGAATTGTCGCGCAGGCATTCGACGGCGGCGCGTCACGTGCCGATGAAGCGTTCGGCAACCCGATCGGCGCGATCCAAGGGAAATACGCGGTCGGCGAGGCGCCGAAGGGCTCAACCGGATTGAACCTGGCGCTGATCGCGCGCGCCATCGGCAAGGTGCTGGGCTGGCGCCTGCGCGGAAAGGCGTGGCCGCATCCGTTCTTCAAGCGCGAGACCGGTGAGCCGATCTATCCGCTCACCGTGCTGTCGCAGCAGCAGCGCGATGCACTGCGCCCGCTGTGTGGCCCGCATCCGGCGGCGCCGGCCGCGGGCCGGACCTAGCTCAAGTCTCCGCCTTGATCTTCTCGGCGGCCTTCGGCGCGAAATAGGTCAGGATGCCGTCGGCGCCGGCGCGCTTGAAGCCGATCAGGCTTTCGATCATCGCGCGTTCGCCGTCGATCCAGCCATTGGCGGCGGCACCCGCGATCATCGCGTATTCGCCGGACACCTGGTACACGAAGGTCGGCATCGCGAAATGGTCCTTCACGCGGCGGACGATGTCGAGGTAGGGCATGCCGGGCTTCACCATCACCATGTCGGCGCCCTCGGCGATGTCGAGCTCGACCTCGCGCAGCGCCTCGTCGGAATTGGCGCTGTCCATCTGATAGGTGCGCTTGTCGCCGGTCAGCGTCTTGGCCGAGCCGATCGCGTCGCGGAACGGGCCGTAGAACGCCGAGGCGTATTTCGCCGCATAGGACATGATCTGCACGTCGCCGAAGCCGTTGTCGTCGAGCGCCTCGCGTATCGCGCCGATGCGGCCGTCCATCATGTCCGACGGCGCGATCACGTCGCAGCCGGCCTCGGCCTGGGTCAGCGCCTGCTTCACCAGCACCGCGACGGTCTCGTCGTTGAGGATCTTGCCATCCTCGATCAGCCCGTCATGACCATGGCTGGTGAAGGGATCGAGCGCGACGTCGCAGAGCACGCCGATATCCGGAAACTCCTTCTTGATGGCGCGCACCGCCTGGCAGACCAGGTTGTCGGGATTGAGCGCCTCCGAGCCTTGCTCGTCGCGCAGCGCCGGCTCGGTGAAGGGAAACAGCGCGATGCAGGGGATGTTGAGTTTTGCGGCACGTTCGGCGTCGCGGACGATCTGGTCGACGGTGAGCCGGTCGACACCGGGCATCGAGGCCACCGGGGTGCGGGTGTTGTGGCCGTCGACCACGAACATCGGCCAGATCAGGTCGTCGGTCGTCAGCACGTTCTCGCGCACCAGCCGGCGCGCCCATTCGGACTTGCGGTTGCGGCGCATCCGGATCGCAAGGTCGAGTGAGGGGGAGGCGAGGGCGTCAGTCTGGCGCCGCGGCGTGTCGCGCAGTTCGATCGGGCGCCCGAATTTGATCGCCATGTCTTGTTCTCCTCGACGGACGGCTTGTTTGGACCTGATATAAGCTCGGTTCTAGCACCTCACAGGGGCGCCGTCATTGCGCCGCCATTGCGTTCCGAGCGCCCTTGATTTGCCGCAACGGCAATTGATTTTGCGTCCCCGGCGGGCCAAGACTGCGCCATGAACCCCATTTTGCGGCCGCCATGCGGCGATTCGGATGTCTGACACCTCTGCACGCGATCAGGCGCGGGACAACGCCATCTCGGTCAGCGCGATCTCGTCCGACCGGATCGAGCCGGACGACAATGCGTGGACGCGGCGCCTCGTCATCTTCCTGCGCATCATGGCCGTCGTCTCGGTTGCCAAGGGGCTCTATCACTGGGCCCAGGTGACAGGCTTCGTCGGCGGCGAGGAGGAGGCCTTCGAGAACCAGTCGATGGCCTGGCAGACCGCCACGATCTATTTCGCCGTCATCGAGCTCGTCGCCGCGGTCGGGCTCTGGCTCGCGACGCCGTGGGGCGCGGTGGTGTGGCTGACCACCGTGGTGTCGATGGCAGTCATCGAGCTGATGTTTCCAGGCATCTATGGCGGCAGCCTCACCGTGGTCGGGCTCGAGGCCGTGATGCTTGCCGCCTATCTCGCGCTGGCCTGGATGTCGGCGCGCGAACGCCCGCCATAGGCCCGCGTGCAGCGATGGTCCGCTACACTGTTGCACGGCTGCGACAGCGCGATGAATAGCTGACGGCGGCTGTCGATATCTGGCAGCCGTGCGCGCAACGAGAAGACAGCTTCGCTGGTTCTGCTAGGTGGATGCCGACAGATCGCATCCCTTTCGAGGCGCCCCATCTCCGGAGCATCTCCACGGGACCTGCCGTCGGGATCCATTTCACCGGATCTCGGTGCGTGTGCCGGCCGGCTTTGCGCGGGCCGACGGCGGAACCGGTCTTGCCGCGGTAACGAATGAGAGCCCCTCGCGCGCATCGCGCGTGTCCCGCCGCGATGCACTCCGATAAAATTTTCAAAGAATTTTCCGGTAACCGATCGGTCACCGTAAAGGGTTCCCTCACACTCGTTACGCCGTCGTTTCGAATTCAGACGATGCTGTTTCCGAATGTGACAGGGCAGGCAGACGAAGCGTGAACAAAGGGTCTGCCACCGTCAATGAAAAGTTGCGAAAAGCCCTTGATCCATGGGCTTAATCCACGATTCACTGTCTTAAATTCATGATCTCTTTATTCTCTTATTTAAGCGGATATTCAAACGGCCCCCTTACGTTGGACCTATCAGGCGGGACACAAGTTTCGTCGAATAAAGTCGATAAAAACGACAAACAGGGGAAGTGTCATGATGAAAGCCGTTGCGACAACGGCGGCGGATGCCGCCGATCGCGCTACCGGTCAAGCTCCGGTGCAGCCGCTCTATCTCGAAGCCCTGACTTTGGTGGAGCGGCTGCATCGCCGGCTCCTCGATGTCATCAAGGACGAATTCGATCGTCGCGGCCGCGCCGACATCAACTCGGTGCAGGCACTGCTCCTGTACAATATCGGCGACAAGGAACTGACCGCCGGCGAGCTGCGCACCCGCGGCTACTATCTCGGCTCCAACGTCTCCTACAATCTGAAGAAGCTCGTCGAGCTCGGCTTCCTCGATCATCAGCGCTCGCGCGTCGATCGTCGCTCGGTCCGCATCCGTCTGACCCCGCAGGGCCAGGAAGTGCGCCGCATCGTCGATGCGCTCTATCAGAAGCACGTCAAGACGGTGGAGCAGGTCGGCGGCATCTCGAACGAGGAGTTCGCGAGCCTCAACAAGTCGCTGCATCGCCTCGAGCGCTTCTGGACCGACCAGATCCTGTATCGCCTCTGAGCCTTCCTCTCTTCGCCTGATGGCCAAGCCGGCCGCCTAGAAGACCGGCAGCCTCCTCCAGTCCAACCTTGCTTCAACCAGCGCATCGGTCATGCCCGGCCGATGCGTTTTTCATGCTGCACCTGCGAAAATAAATGGGCCCGCCGAGGAACCATGGCGTTGCCCGCGCTTTATCCTGTCTCCCAACGGAGAAGCAGGACATGCTGGTCGAGCGCGAGATCGAGGTGCTGAATGTCGAGGTCGTCGGTGACGCCTACGCGATCGCCTCGAACTATCTGCGCAAATCCGGCGCCATTCCCGACACCTTCGCCACCAATGAGCGTCTGCTCGGCATCATCGTGAAGCTGTACCAGCGCGGTGAGCTGAACCGGCTTCGCCTCGCCAACAAGGCGATCGCGAAGTTCGAGGACGAGACGCTGGTGGTCGCCTGAGCGTCAACCCGGAGACTTCAATGGAAGCCGCTATCGATCGGATCATGCAGACGTATGATCTGCTGCTCAACCGCACGTCCGCTGCAAGCGACGAGGCGCGCGCGAAAGTGACAGAGTACGTGCAAACGTTGTTCGATGCGGGCGAGCGCGACACGCATCGGCTCACCGTGTGCGGCCTGACCTATCTGCGCCAGCTCGACGGCAGCACCGACCATGTGAAGGCCGGGTATACCGGGCTGTAGAACGTCGCTCCGCACCTCATTTGCTTCGCTCGCAATGAGACGGGTAGGGCTTCTGATTCAACCGTCAAACAACTACTCGGTGTCATCACCCGCGAAAAGCGAAAGCGGGTGATCCAGTATTCCAGAGACGGCGCTGCTTGAGCCGAGAGGCCGCGGCGTACTGGATCGCCCGGTCGAGCCGGGCGGTGACACTGGAGTGCATACACAACTCTGACCGCGCGTCGTCCCTGCGAAAGCAGGGACCCATACCCCGCGGCGGTTGAGGTGGATCGGACTCGTCGTCCCGGCATCGCTCGACAATGACCATCGGTGGTTATGGGTCCCTGCTTTCGCAGGGACGACACCGAGTGTGTTGTACGGGCTGTGAGTCACACATCCGCATTCTCTCAACATCTTTTGTCCGAGTTTTGCTTCTCGTTTCACCTCGGCCGGTTCAAGAATACCAGGATTAGGCCGCGGCTCGACACTGCCAAACATTCGCGTGATCCGGAAATATCCAGACCGCAGTCCCGGTCTTCCGTTCAGCAACGTAGATGCCTCGCCCGCGCGAGGCTCAATCAAGGCGGCTGAACAATGAAGACCACATACCTTCTGGCGGCGCTGCTGCTGGCGCCATCGCTCACGATCCAGGTTCTGATGCCCCAAGCCATGGCCCACGTGCGAACCGACAAGAGCGGCCATCTCGCGCGTGTCGGCACGCAACCGATCATCGGCAGTCGATGGCAGGGATACGAGATCATCGGGCGTCAGATCGCGGCGCCGCCTTGGAGTGCGGCCTGCACGAACGATCTGGGATCGCAACAATGCGACGAGCCGATGTGGGTCTATGGAAGCCCCGACTATGTCGCGCAATTCAAGAATGCCTTCTGACGGCGACCCGCGCGCGGCGGCCGCGCGAACCCTCGGCACGTAAAAGGCCCGCTCCGGGGCTCGCATTTCGGAGCGGGCCAGTCTGGGCGCGGCAAAGCGTTGCCGCAGCGCGAACCTAGCGCGACATGCTGACACCACCCTGACGGCGTTGGAAAAAGGAGAGGCGGCCGAACGCCGCCTCTCGATGATAGTTTTGTGAACGAAATGTTTCGCGACGTGCTCACCATTTGTAGGCGAGGCTTGCCGTGATGCGCCGGCGGTCGCCGTAGTAACAGGAACCGATGGTGGCGCAGCTCGCGACGTAGATCTTGTCCGTCACGTTCACGACATTGAGCGCCGCGCGCCAATTGTTGTCCCATTCGTAGTGCAGGGCGAGGTCGCCGAGCACGACGCCCGGGACGCGCGCGGTGTTCGCGGTGTCGGCAAAGGACGAGCCGACATAGCGCACGCCGCCGCCGAAGCCGAAGCCCGTGAGCGGACCGTCGCGGAAGGTGTAGTCGGTCCAGACCGACGCGAGCTCACGGGGCGTGTTGGTCGGCACGGTGCCGATCAGTGCGGGATTGAGGTCCTTGCTGACGAACAGCTCGTAATTGGTGTAGCTCGCCACCAGCTTGAAATCCCGCGTGATGTTGGCGACCGCCTCGAGCTCAACGCCGCGCGAGGTGACTTCGCCATTCTGGGTCTGGAACAGCGTGTTGTTCGGATCTGTCGTCAGCGCGTTCTTGCGCTTGAGATCGAAGTACGCGACGCCGAACCGCGCGTTGAGCCCGGCCGGCTCGTACTTGACGCCGACCTCGGTCTGCTCGGAGGTTTCCGGCAGCAGCAACTGGCCGGCCGCATTGGTGCCGATCACTGGATTGTAGCCGGTCATGTAGGAGACGTAGGGCGCAACGCCGCTGTCGAAATTGTAGATCGCGCCGACACGGCCGGAGAACTTGCTGTCGTCGCGGCCCTGCGAGGCGCCGATCCGGTTGTTGTTGGTGAGATCGACCCAGTCCTGACGCCCCGACAGCACGACCGTCAGGCGGTCGAGCTTGACCTGGTCCTGCAGATAGAGCCCGGCCATGCCCTGGGTCAGATAGCCGTTCTGATACAGCGCGCCGCTGAACGGCAGGTTGTTGCCATAGACCGGATTGAGCACGTTGAGGTTCGTGCCCATGCCAAAGCCCTGGCGGTCGTCGATGCCGTAATATCTCAGATCGACGCCGACCAGCGCGGTGTGCTGCAGCGCGCCGGTGGCAAAGCGATATTCGAGCTGATTGTCGAGGTTGAGCTGGGTGGCGATGCCGCGGGTGTAGAAATTGCCGCGGGTGATGTCGGCGGCGGCCGGCGTCGTCGCGTAGCCGAGCCCGTAGAGACCGGCGTAATAGACGTCGACATGCGCCATGCGCGCGTTCTGGCGGAAGTCGACGCTGTCGGTCACGCTCTTCTGGAACTGGTAGCCGACCATCTGCTGGTCGCGGCGAAACCGGTCGACGCCGGGATCGCCGGCGAACAGGCTGGTTGGAATCCGGCCGAATGGCGCGTTGGTGACGGTGCCGACATAGGGCAGGAAGTTCACTGCGCGGGTATTGCTGTGCGAGGCCATGCCAAACACGGTGAGGCTGGTGTCGGCATCGGGCCGCCAGGTCACCGACGGGGCGAAGAAGAAATTGTTGTCGTAGACATAGTCGGTCTGGGTGGCGCCGCCCTGGGCCTGGCCGACGAGGCGATACTGCACCTGGCCACCTCCGGGCTGTGCCGTCGCGCCGCCGATGTCGAACTGGGTATAGGCGTTGCCGAAATTGTTGATGCCGGTCTCGATGTAGCGAATGGGCTCGGCTGACGGCAGCTTGCTCACCGCGTTGACGAGGCCGCCCGGCGCCGAGCCGCCATACAGGATGCCGGATGGGCCGCGCAGCACCTCGACGCGCTCGAGATTGAAGGGCTGCAGCTTCCAGCTCGCATAGGAGGTGTAGAACAGTTGCAGGCCGTCGAGGAACAGCGACTCGTTCTGCGCGGGGAAGCCGCGGATCAGGAACCAGTCATTGCGGAAATCGGCGCCGAAGGTACCGCCGACGACGCCCGGCGTGTAGCGCAGCACCTCGTCGAACTTGCTGACGATCTTCTGGTCGCGGATCTGCTCGGCGCTGATGACCGTCACCGATTGCGGCGTCTGGATGATCGGCGTGCTGGTTTTTGTGCCGCTCGAACTCTGCCGTGCAAGATAGCCGGCGACCGGACCGTTGGCGCGTTCGTGCCTGCCGCCTGAGCCTGCGGCCTGCTGCACGGCCTGCGGCTGCGCGCCCACCGGGGCGACTGTTGCGCGGCGTGAGGCACTACGCGCGCGCGTGGTCCGTTGCGAGGGCTGCTGCGATCGCGCCGCTTGCCGCTGCGACGGCGCATCGACCGTCACCGACGGCAATTGCGTCTGCGCGAACACCTCGTCCGCAGCAGCAACCGAAAGCACCACCAACGCCGAAGCAGCAAACCGCTGCGGCCGAATCCATCCGTCCGTCATTCAACGCCCCCGAAGAGAATTTTCTCCGGTGTCGTTATCACGGTGATTTTCGTAAACAGCCCGCGCGCGGTTAGAAGCTATCGAAGCTGTGCGCAAAGCGGGTGTGTGTGACTGAGAGACAACGGAGTACGGCGCCCAATTGCACGCCTCGCGTGAGACGTTTGAATCGATCCAGTGTTGAACGATTCAAAGAAAGATTCAAAATTCGTCTCGTGACCCGATGCAGCATGATCGAGCGAACAGATTTGCTCGCGTCGAAAATGGGATACAGTCCTGCCGCCCATGTTGATGATCGGGGTGTCCTAGTTCAGGTTCGGCGATGGCTTACAGATCGAGCAATGAATTTTCTGCGGAGTTGAGGGGCCTGATCGATGGCTGGTGCGAACGACGATTGCTCTCGCCCCTATCGCGCATCCTTAGTCCATTCCTTACCTTCAACGGCATGACCGACGGTTGGGGTGAGTTGGCGGCCGCACTCAAGAGTATCCGGGCTCAGGACAGAAACGAGCTAAGTTCATCGGAACAAGTGAAGGTTGATGATCTGATCCGGGCGGCCGACGAAGTACTTCATCCAAAGTGAGTACTTAAGTCTGCCGGCCACGACAGCCGCTGCCTCGGGCGCCCGGAACCGCGCCCTGGGGCAGGTCCCGGCCAGCTGGCATTCCCCGCCATCCCCACCATATCTGGCATAATTGACCGCCGGGGACCGCAACCGCTTGGCCATTTTGGGGCGATGTGATAACGCTCTGAAACCAGCTTCGACCGCCACTCGTGACCGTCCGCATCCTAAGTAAAGGCTTGCGGCGGTGGAGATATTTCGCCGATGACCTCATCCTCCAAGACCGCTTCCGCGCCCGATTCCTTCTTCACGGCGACCCTTGCCGAGGCCGATCCCGAGATCGCCGCCGCGATCAAGGGCGAGCTCGGCCGGCAGCGCCATGAGATCGAGCTGATCGCCTCGGAAAACATCGTCAGCCGCGCCGTGCTGGAGGCGCAGGGCTCGGTGATGACCAACAAATACGCGGAAGGTTATCCGGGCGCGCGCTACTACGGCGGTTGCGAGTGGGTCGACGTCGCCGAGACGCTGGCGATCGAGCGCGCCAAGAAGCTGTTCGGCGCCGGCTTTGCCAACGTCCAGCCGAACTCCGGCAGCCAGATGAACCAGGCGGCGTTTCTGGCGCTGCTGCAGCCCGGCGATACCTTCATGGGCCTCGACCTCGCCGCCGGCGGCCATCTCACCCACGGCTCGCCGGTCAACATGTCCGGCAAGTGGTTCAAGGCCGCGCACTACACAGTGCGCCGCGAGGACCAGATCATCGACATGGACGAAGTCCAGAAGCAGGCCGAGCAGGTCAAGCCGAAGCTGATCATCGCCGGCGGCTCGGCCTATTCGCGCGCCTGGGACTTCAAGCGCTTCCGCGAGATCGCCGACTCCGTCGGTGCGTATCTCCTAGTCGACATGGCGCATTTCGCGGGCCTCGTCGCCGGTGGCGTGCACGCCTCGCCGGTGCCGCACGCCCACGTCACCACCACCACGACGCACAAGTCGCTGCGCGGTCCGCGCGGCGGCCTGATCCTGACCAATGACGAGACGCTCGCCAAGAAGCTGAACTCGGCGATCTTCCCCGGCCTGCAGGGCGGCCCGCTGATGCACGTCATCGCCGCCAAGGCGGTGGCGTTCGCCGAAGCGCTGCGTCCGGACTTCAAGGTCTACGCCAAGAACGTGGTCGAGAACGCCAAGGCGCTGGCCGAGACGCTGCGCAGCCACGGCCTCGACATCGTCTCCGGCGGCACCGACAACCATCTGATGCTGGTCGACCTCAGGCCGAAGGGGCTGAAGGGCAACATCTCCGAGAAGGCGCTGGTGCGCGCCGCCATCACCTGCAACAAGAACGGCATCCCGTTCGATCCCGAGAAGCCGTTCGTCACCTCGGGGCTGCGGCTCGGTACGCCGGCGGCGACCACGCGCGGCTTCGGCGTCGCCGAGTTCAAGCAGGTCGGTGGCATGATCGCGGAAGTGCTGAACGCGCTGGCGCAGTCGCCGGACGGCAAGGCGCCGCTGGTCGAGGCCGCGATCAAGGAGCGCGTCAAGGCGCTGACCGATCGCTTCCCGATCTACCAGTAAGAAAGGGTCGCATGATCCGGAAAAGTGGGTACCGGTTTTCCGAATAGATCATGCGCAAATAAAGGTCCCGTCGGATGCGCTGCCCGAGCTGCAATTCTCTCGATACGCAGGTCAAGGACTCGCGTCCGACCGAGGACTCCGCCGTCATCCGTAGGCGGCGTGTGTGCATGGCCTGCAACTTCCGCTTCACGACCTTCGAGCGGGTGCAGCTGCGCGAGCTCACCGTGATCAAGCGCAACGGCCGCCGCGTGCCGTTCGACCGCGACAAGCTGGTGCGCTCGCTGCAGATCTCGCTGCGCAAGCGTCCGGTGGAGTCCGAGCGGGTGGAGAAGATGGTGTCGACCATCGTCCGCGAGCTCGAAAGCGGTGGCGAGGCGGAGGTTTCCTCGGAGGCGATCGGCGAGATCGTGATGGAGCATCTGCGCCAGCTCGACGATGTCGCCTATGTGCGCTTCGCCTCGGTCTATCGCAATTTCCGCGAGGCCAAGGATTTCGAGGCTGTGCTCGACGAGTTGACCGGCGAAGAGGATCCGCGGCTCGCAACGTTGCGAAAATGATCTTTCGCATTCTCGAAGACCAGTTCGCGCAGAAATCCAAAGAGGCCAAAGCCGCCGATCTGCGCTTCATGCAGCTTGCGCTGGCGCTCGGCCGCCGCGGGCTCGGGCGCACCTGGCCCAATCCGGCAGTCGGTGCCGTGATCGTCAAGGACGGCGTCATCGTCGGCCGCGGCTGGACCCAGCCGGGCGGCAGACCGCATGCCGAGGTCGAGGCGCTGCGGCGAGCAGGCGAGGCGGTGCGTGGCGCCACGCTCTATGTCACGCTCGAGCCGTGTTCGCATTTCGGCCGCTCGCCGCCCTGCGCGGACGCCGTGGTCGCGGCCGGGCTTGCTCGCGTGGTGTCGGCGATCGAGGACCCCAATCCGGACGTCGGCGGCAAGGGGCACGCCAAACTGCGCGCCGCCGGCATCGCGGTCGATGTCGGGCTGTGCCAGGCGGAGGCCGCGCGCGACCATGCCGGACATTTCCGCCGGATCACGGACAAGCGCCCGCATGTGATCCTCAAGCTCGCGGTGTCCGCCGACGACAAGATCGCGGCGCACGGGCACAAGCCGGTTGCGATATCAGGCGAGGCCGCGCGGACCCGTGTGCATCTGCTGCGCGCGCAGTGCGATGCAATCCTGGTCGGCATCGGCACGGTGAAGGCCGACGATCCGCTTCTGACCTGCCGGCTGCCCGGCATGGCGGCGCGCTCGCCGGTGCGCGTGGTGCTGGATCGTGCGCTGCGGATCTCGGGCGACAGCCGAATGGTGCATTCCGCGCGCGAGACGCCGCTGTGGGTGATGACGTCTGACTTGGCGGAAGCGCCCGCCGCGGTGAAGCTCGGCGCCGCCGGCGCGCAGGTGATCCGCGTCGCCGCCAGTGCGTCGGCGGGGCTCGATCTGCCGGCCGTTCTGCATGCGCTGGCGGAGAAGGGGATCACGCGGCTCTTGGTCGAGGGTGGGTCTCGCGTGGCAGATTCTTTCGTGGCAGCGGGCCTTGTCGATGAAATCTGGCTGTTGCGCGGGCCTGAACCGATCGGTGCCGATGGCGTTCCCGCGCTGGACGCAATGCCGCTCGACGCAATCACGCAGTCGCCGGCCTTCCGCCTTCGTGCTAGCGAAACCCTCGGCAAAGACAGTCTCACTATTTACGAGCGTGCGTAATGTTTACCGGAATTGTCACTGATATCGGTGAGATCACCAACCTGAAGCCAGTGGCGCAGGGGCAGCTGCACCGGATGCGGATCGCCTGCGACTACGACCAGACCACGATCGCCGACGGCGCCTCGATCGCCTGTAACGGCGTCTGCCTCACCGTGGTCGCCTCCGGCACCGCCGATGGCAAGACCTGGTTCGACGTCGATGCCGCGGCCGAGACGCTCGGCATGACCACCGCCAAGCATTGGGGGCAGGGCGGCAAGCTCAACCTCGAGCGCGCGCTCAAGATCGGCGACGAGCTCGGCGGTCACATCGTGGCCGGGCATGCCGACGGGATCGCCACCATCGTCAAGCGCGACGATCTGCCCGACATGGCGCGCTTTGAGCTCCGAACCACCCGCGAACTGGCGCGGTTCATCGCGGCGAAGGGCTCGGTCACGCTGGACGGCGTGTCGCTGACCGTGAACACGGTCGACGACGTGACATTTTCGGTGCTGATCATCCCGCATACGCTCAGCGTCACGACCCTGAGCGGCTGGAAGGCCGGCAGCGAGGTCAATATCGAGGTCGATCTGATGGCCCGCTACGCCGCGCGGCTGTCGGAGATGAAATGACGGCGTAGCCGTCATTCCGGGGCGAAGCGCCAGCATCGAACCCGGAATCTCGAGATTCCGGGTCTGGTCCTGCGGACCATCCCGGAATGACGGTGTCTGAAGCATTCCTGCTTGGCTTCAGCCGTTGAGGCGACTAAAAACTCGCGAAACGTTGACATGCAACGTTATCGATGAATGTCAACAAAATGAATTGGATACGTATATGGCTGACGCGCGGCGCGCACCCCTGAAGGACCAGACCGACATCACAGGCGCTCGCGTGCTGATCGTCGAGGCCCGGTTTTATGACGACATCCAGGATGCGCTGCTCGAAGGCGCGCTCGCCGAGCTGAAGACGGCCGGCGCCAGCCACGACGTGATCACGGTGCCCGGCGCGCTGGAGATTCCGGCCGCAATCGCGATTGCGATCGATGCGGCTGAAACGAACGGCAAGCCCTATGACGCGGCGATCGCGCTGGGCTGCGTGGTGCGCGGCGACACCATCCATTTCGAGATCGTCTCGATGGAGTCCTCGCGCGGCTTGATGGATCTGGCCGTGAGCCGGAAATTCCCGCTCGGCAACGGCATCCTCACCGTCAATACCGAGGCGCAGGCCTGGGCGCGGGCGCGCGCCAGCGAGCTGAACAAGGGCGGCGACGCCGCGCGTGCGGCGATCGCGATGCTGCGGATCAAACGCCGCCTGGCAAAGGCCTGACCATGGCTGACAACAACAAACCCGGCAAACACGCTGACAGGAAAGCCAACCGGCGCGGCGCGGCACGTCTCGCCGCCGTGCAGGCGCTGTACCAGATGGACATCGGCGGCGCCGGCATCAACGACATCTTCGCCGAGTTCGAGAGCCACTGGCTCGGCAACGAGGTCGAGGGCGACAAATATCTGCCGGCGGAAGCCGCGTTCTTCCGCGACGTCGTCTCCGGCGTGGTGCGCGACCAGGCCAAGCTCGATCCCCTGATCGACGAGGCGCTGTCGAAGGGCTGGCCGCTGAAGCGGATCGATGCGATCCTGCGCGCGGTATTGCGGGCGGGCTCCTATGAGCTGGAGCACCGCAAGGACGTGCCGGGCCGCGTGGTGGTTTCCGAATATGTCGACGTCGCGCATGCCTTTGTCGAGAAGGACGAGACCGGCATGGTCAACGCCGTGCTCGACCAGATCGCGCGCCAGTTCCGCGGCGACGAGTTTGTGCGGGGCTAACTAACTCGACGCCTCCCTCCGTAGCCGTCACCCTGAGGTGCCGGAGCGAAGCGGAGGCCTCGAAGGGCGGCGGCGTGGCGCAGTGGCCGCGTCTCGGCCGTGCATCCTTCGAGGCTCGCAAGAGCTCGCACCTCAGGATGACGGGTCTGTTAACGTGGCGCAGAACAGCAATCCCCCCTCCGGCGAAGACTCCCTGATTGCGCGCTATTTCAAGCCGCTGGCGACCGATCCGGGCGCGTTCGGTCTTGACGACGACGCCGCCGCGCTGCGGGCGGCCGGCGAGGACATCGTGGTCACCACGGATGCTATCGTCGAGGGCGTGCATTTCCTGCCCGATGATCCGCCCGACACGCTGGCGCGCAAGGCGCTGCGGGTGAACCTGTCCGATATCGCGGCCAAGGGGGCTGTGCCGGCCGGCTTCGTGCTGACGCTGGCCGTGCGCAAGGTCGATGAGAGCTGGCTGAAGCCGTTCGCCCGGGCGCTTGGCGAGGACGCTGCCGATTTTGGCTGTCCGCTGCTCGGCGGCGATACCGTCTCCACGCCAGGGCCGCTGATGATCTCCATCACCGCGTTCGGCCGGCTGCCGCAGGGCAAGATGGTGCATCGCGCGGGCGCGCAGGCGGGCGACCGCGTGTTCGTCACGGGCACGATCGGCGATGCCGTGCTCGGTCTCGATGTGCTCCAGGGAGGTCCGGTTGCGGCGGCGCTGGCGGACGATGCCGCCGGGCGGGATTTTCTCGCCGCCCGCTACCGTGTTCCGCAGCCGCGCAACGCACTTGCCCGCGCCGTCCGTGCCCACGCCAGCGCGGCGATGGATGTGTCCGACGGTCTCGCCGGCGATCTGGCCAAGCTTTGTGCAGCCAGCGGTGTGACGGCGGTGATCAACGTGCCGAGCATCCCGTTGTCATCTGCGGCCGCGGGGCTGCTCGCACGCAAGGCGATCGGGATCGAGACCCTGGTCGCCGGCGGCGACGACTACGAACTGCTGTGCGCGGTGCCTGGCGACCGCACAGACGCCTTCCTGCGAGAGGCACGCCAGGCCAAGGTCGCTGTGGCCGCCATCGGCGGCCTCATTGCCGGTTCGTCGTCACCAAGCTTCCTCGACGGGCAGGGCAGGGAACTGAAGTTGCAGCGCCTGTCCTACAGCCATTTCTAGAATTCCCGGCCGGACTGCGCCGATTTTCCTTCTAAATAGCTGCCGATATCGGCGTTTTCGGCCGCAGGTGGCGTTGCGCAGCGGTAACGATTTTGGCAAGGTCGCGCCCGATTTGAGGCAATCCGTTTTTGGGGAGGGTTGTCCTCGCAAAATAAGCGCCTGCCGCCCCCTAGCGGCACAAGAAGGCGCGGGGGTTACATCAAGGATCTGAGGCAACATTCAATGACAGCTTTATGGTTGATTGTGCTCTGCGGGGCGCTTTCCATCGTCTACGCGATCTGGGCGACGCAGTCGGTCTTGAACGCGGATGCGGGTAATCCGCGCATGCAGGAAATCGCAGGCGCGGTGCGCGAGGGCGCACAAGCCTATCTGCGGCGGCAGTACACGACGATCGGCATGGTCGGTATCGTGATCTTCGTGCTGCTGGCCTACTTCCTCGGCCTGCTGGTGGCCCTCGGATTTGCGATCGGCGCGATCCTGTCGGGCGCGGCCGGCTTCATCGGCATGAACGTCTCGGTGCGCGCCAACGTCCGCACCGCGCAGGCGGCGACCACCTCGCTCGCCGGCGGCCTCGAACTCGCCTTCAAGGCGGGAGCGATCACCGGCCTCCTGGTCGCGGGTCTCGCGCTGCTCGGCGTCACCATCTACTTCATGATCCTGGTCAAGTTCATGGGTCTGGAAGCGGGCAGCCGCACCGTGGTCGACGCCATGGTGGCGCTCGGCTTCGGCGCCTCGCTGATCTCGATCTTCGCCCGTCTCGGCGGCGGCATCTTCACCAAGGGTGCTGACGTCGGCGGCGACCTCGTCGGCAAGGTCGAGGCCGGCATCCCCGAGGACGATCCGCGCAACCCGGCCACCATCGCCGACAACGTCGGCGACAATGTCGGCGACTGCGCCGGCATGGCGGCCGACCTGTTCGAGACCTATGCGGTGACCGCGGTCGCCACCATGGTGCTCGCGGCGATCTTCTTCGCCAAGACCTCGATCCTGGTGAACATGATGACGCTGCCGCTCGCGATCGGCGGCATCTGCATCATCACCTCGATCATCGGCACCTTCTTCGTCAAGCTCGGCGCCAGCCAGTCGATCATGGGCG
>NZ_JASGSR010000126.1:0-22540 GCF_040446015.1 Bradyrhizobium sp. INPA03-11B | reverse complement strand
GGTCAGGCTCCCTCCCCCCTTGCGGGGGAGGGTGGGGGGAGAGGGGTGTGCCCCGAGCTCTGACGAAAGTGATTTCGCGATCTCGATCACCCCGCCGCAAAAAAGCTGCGCAATCGCCGGAACAAATTCCAACTTTGACGATTAGCAACCTTTGGCGCCGCCAAAGACCGCCGGGTGGCGTCGTCGTTAATGTTGCCGACCGGCTCCAGTTGCGTACCGATGATCGCCATTCCATATTGCTTTGCGGCTGGTGTTCATCGCTCCCTGATTTGTCGCCGCCCCCGCAGAAACCAGATGCCTTCAGTCCCCTTTCGCCACCCCCTGATTGCCGAGTAAGCGTGTGGTTCGACTGGGCTTCATCGTTGCGTTGATTGCACTGATCGGAGTTCTGCTCTCCGGTCTTGCCGCCTATCGGGTGCACGATCAGGAGCTCGCGATCGACGGCATCGCGCTGGCGCGGGCGATCGACGTCCATGCCAGTCTGGTGCAGGACCGCCTGACCGAGCGCGAGCTGCTGGCGCGGGTGGCCTCGGGTCTGTTCAAGACGCCCTCAATGGTGAAGGCCAACATGCTGCAGCCGCTGCGCTCGGCGATCTATGCCTTCAAGACCGATTTCGTCGTCGCCGCCTGGATCGCGCGGCTCAAGCCGAACGAGCTGAGCGCAGCGGAGGCCGAGCTGAAGGCCAACGGCTTCACCAATCCGACGATCCGGGATTTCGACGACCAGGCGCTCGACCTCAAGGCGCTCGACATGCCGATCAACGTGCTGATGGACGTCGAGCCGCGCAATCCGGAGACCTTGAGCATCCCCGGCCGCGCCTTCGACCGTCACTCGGTGGTCGGTCCGATGCTGGCGCGGGCGATGGCCAATGCCAAGCCGGTGGCCTCGGACCCCGTGCCGCTGCTGCGGCAGAACGGCCCGGTCGGCGTCGTGCTCGCCGCGCCGGTGTTCCAGGAGGGTGCCTCGGAGCCGGCCGGCTTCATCACCTTCTCGTATGAATTGTCGGCGCTGATGCTGACCAACGACGATTCCTCGCTGTTCGCGGTGGCACTGAAGGATCCGCGCGATTCCAACGACGAATTCACCGCCAACGAGCAGGGCATCGTCACCTCGCGCGCGGTGCGCCAGGACGGCCCGTCGCCGTCGATGGTCCGCACGGTGACGTTCGGCGGCCGTGACTGGTCGCTCGACTATTACGCCAAGAGCAACGCGACGGTGCGGGCGCAGCAGACCGCGACCATTGTCGCGGCGATCGGGCTTGCGCTGACCGGCATCGTCTGCGGCCTGTTCGGCTACGTCGCCTACAACAATTTGCGGCTCAGCCGCGAGATCGAGGTCCGGATCGGCTTCGAGCGCCGGCTGACTGCTGTGATCGACGAGCTCAACCATCGGGTCAAGAATATCCTCGCGGTGATCCAGTCGATCGTGACCCGCACGCTGCGGCACGGCGCCGATATCGACGTGGCGCGCGAACTGTTGATCGGGCGCATCCACGCGATGTCGAACGTCGTCACGCTGCTGAGCGAGAGCCAGTGGCAGGGCGTCAAGCTGAAGGGCCTGTTCGAATCCCGCGCGATTCCGCATGCCGACCGGATCGCGGTGAACGGCCCCGATATCACCGTCAGCGCTCGCGCCGCGCAATCGCTGTCGCTGCTGTTCTTCGAGCTCGCCTCGCACTCCGACGAGGGCCTGTCGCTGGTCGGTAAGCATCCGCACATCGTCGCGAACTGGGAGGTGGTCGGCGAGAATGCGGACGCGGTCTTCCATTTCCGCTGGGAGGAGTTCAACACCAGCCAGGCGACGCGGCGGGCCGACAGTGATTTCGGCCTGATCCTGCTCGACCGTGTCGCGCCCGAAGCGCTCGGCGGCACCGCCAAGCGCTACTTCACCGACGTCTCCTATGTCTACGAGCTGACCGCGCCGATGGACACCGTGGTCGACATGACCGAGCGCGACCGCACCGAGCAGTTCTCCGCGCCGGTCCGTCCGGTGAAGAAATAGAGCGGCCGCAGCCGCCACAGATTGTGTCGATCGAGCACTACGCGGATTGATCGTATTCACGGTGATGGGAATAGGCCGGGACCGACACCCCGGCATCCGTAATATCCCGCAACCGAGCGTTAAAACTTCGTTGAACATGCTTGGGCATATACCGAGCAGGATACCGTCTGAGGACCCCGATGAGGCTTTGGGTCAGCCTGACCTTGCTCGCGGCAGTTTTGCCGGTAGGGCTGTCGCTTGCCTTGACCCCGGCGACCGAGCCCCGTGACCCCGCGGCCGTCAGGGCCGGCTATCGCCGGCCGGACGTCGTTCCCTTCCCGAGCAGCAATCCCTATTCCGAGGCGAAGTCCGCGCTCGGCCAGATGCTGTTCTTCGATCCGCTGCTGTCGCGGTCGAAGACGCACGCCTGCGCGAGCTGCCACAAGCCGAGCCTGTCCTGGGCCGACGGCCTCCCGCGGGCCATCGGCGAGGATCCGAAGGGCCTGCCGATCCGCTCGCCGACGCTGATCGACGTGGCCTTCTTCGAGCCGCTGGGGTGGGACGGCAAGTTCAAGGATCTCGAATCCGTTGCGTTCGGGCCGATCCTCAGTCCGATGAACCTCAACATGACCGAGGCGGACTTGATCGCGCGGCTCTCGGCGATCCCAGGCTATGTCGATGCATTCGCCCACGCGTTCGGAGACGGCGCGATCACGCGGCCGAGGATCGAGCAGTCGCTGGCGACCTTCGAGCGCTCCATCGTTGCCGGCGAGGCGCCGTTCGATCGCTGGATCAAGGGCGACGAGAGCGCGATCGGCGCGTCGGCCAAGCAGGGCTTCGAGCTCTTCAACGGCAAGGGACGGTGTTCGTCCTGCCACAGTGGCCCGTCCTTCTCCGATGGATCGTTTCAGGATATCGGCACCGCCAAGGGCAGCGACATCGGGCGCGGCCGTCTCTTCCCGACGTCGGCGAAGCTGAAATACGCGTTCAAGACCCCGACATTGCGCGACGTCGCGCGCCGTGCGCCCTACATGCACGACGGATCGGTTGCAACGCTGGAAGATGTCATCGAGCTGTACAACAAGGGCGGGATCGAGCGGCCGAGCCGGTCGCCCGACATCAAGCCGTTGTCTCTGACCGCGGGCGAGAAGAAGGATCTGATCGCCTTCCTGCAAACCCTGACCGCCACCGCCCCGCCGGTGGCGGGGGTCCCCAAACTGCCGCGCTGACCGCCGCAGAGAGGTTAGAAAAGGACTCGTCAGGCCAGGTGCGGCAGTGCGGCCCCCAAGAGGCCGAGCCCGACGATCAGGAACGCGCCCGCGCAGGTCTCCAGCGTTGCCGCGCGCTCAGCGGATGGCTTTGTCAGGTAGGCGAGGGCTGACCCCACCCCGATACTCACGATACTCAACGCTCCGAACATGTAACCGGCCTCCCGATCCGATTTGTCCGGGTCTCACTACGACAGTTGAATTGAGCCCCCGTGCCGGAATTAGCTAAAATTCGATGGAACCGGCCGAAAAGACGGCACTGAGGGACGGGCTGGGGCTTGCCTGCCGCAATTAACCACAATGCAACCAGCGGGTGTCACGGGCAGGCGCAAAGCCTAAAATTTGATATAAGTTAAACAAGTCCTTAAGTGTGTGTGGGCGGTTGGTTCAATGTTTAGTGGGCAGGAGCGAAATGCCGGCTCGGCTGTGCGCTCCTATTTCGCAACGTGCTTTGCAGCGGTTTTGTTTTGCGTCACAGCCGCGCGCAGTGCCGAGGCACATGTCAAATGGTTTTGCGCCTACGATGTTGCCGGTCAGCCCCGGGGACTCGAGAACGTCCTTTGCCTCGACTTCGAACTGCTGCTCGGCGTCGCCGTCTTCTGGCTGTTCGCGGGCTGCCTGATCGAGCCCACATCGCTGGGTGATGCGACGATCCGGGTGCTGGACCGCATCACCGAGCCATTGCGGCTGCGCACCGAGTTGATGATGCGCGCGGTTGCCGCGTTCTTTTTCATCTCGATCTGGGCAGTCGGGGGCATCCTGCTGACACCCGAGTTGAAGACGACGTCACCCTTCGTGGGCGCGTTGCAGCTCGGCATCGCCGCCGGCATGCTGTCGCGGCGCACGCTGCCGCTGTCGGCCGTGGGCATGGCGATCCTGTTCGGCGTCGGCGTCCGCGACTACGGCGTCTTCCATCTTGCGGATTACCCGATTTTTCTCGGCGTTGCCGCCTATTTTGCGCTTATCGGGCTGAACAAGGATCTGTCCGGCATCCGGCCGATCGACGTGATGCGGTACGCCGCCGCGGTGACGCTGATGTGGGCCTCGATCGAGAAATGGGCCTATCCGGAGTGGAGCTTCCCGCTCCTGATCGAACACGCCTCGATGACCCTCGGCTTCGACAATGAGTTCTACATGCGCGCCGCCGGCATGGTGGAATTCACGCTCGCCTTCGCCTTGATCTGGACGCCGTTGATCCGGCGCTGCGCTGCGACGGTGCTGACGGGGATGTTCATCAGCGCATGCTTCGAGTTCGGCAAGATCGACACCATCGGGCACTCGGCGATCATCGCCGTCCTGCTTGCGATCGTCGCCGACAACAAGGTGTTGCCGCGCGATCGCCGCGCCCCGTGGCTTGCTCCGGTCGCGCTCTGTGCCGCGCTGTCGCTGACGTTGTTCGTCTACTATTTCGGCCACGCCGCGCTCTTCAAGACGTCGGTCCTGTAAATCGTCGTTGCCTCGAATGGGCTATTTGGCGACGTGGACGGCGAGCTTCATCTTCGGATGAATGCCGCACAGCACGGTGTAGTCGCCGGGCACGGAGAAGGTGACGTCGAACTTGCTGCCCGGCTGCTGATCGCCCGAGTCGAAACTGAACGTATCGCTGCTCAAATAAGCGTGATGCAGCAGCTCGCCATCATCGTTAATGAATCGTAAAGCCTCGCCGCGCTTGATCGAGATCTCGGCGGGCTTGAATTCACGATCTTTCTGCGAAATGACGTAAGGGCCTGCGCCCAAAGCTGCTCCGGCTAGCGCTCCGCTGACGATCGCCGCCGCAAATGGCACGCGGCCGAACCGGCCCAGGCGCACAGCGCGCAACAAGGCTGACTGCATAAGACCCCCGCTTGAACCTCGAACGCCCGACATCGGCACCTCCAGGGTGCAAGTGGCGCCCCCCGGATTACCTGTAACGGTGATTATCGCCAGCCGATCTTAACGATTTCAGCATGAGTTCCAGTCACTACTAAGGCAATTTTGAGCAGACAGTCATTTTTCCGCAGCGCTGCGCGTTTCTGCGTAGCTTGAACATCGAGCACTACGGCGAAACGCGGGTATGGATAGCCTATTAGGCAACCTCAAGACAAAGACCGGTGCAGCCATTCGGTTCGCCACCGGCCGCCTGTCGCGTCTTGCCCTGACCACGGGTTCGATCCGCGCCCAGATCCTGATTTTCTGTCTCGCGATGAGTGCCGTTGCCGTCGCGCTCGGCGGATACTCCATCCTCGGCATCCGCCATGCCGGCGATCTGGTGGCCAAGACGTTCGACGAATCCCTGATGTCGATCAATTATGCCCGCGCCGCCGGTGCGGACTTCGCCTCGATGCGGGTCGCGTCGTCGCAGCGCCTGTTGACCACCGATCTTGAGATTCGTGCCAGCCTCGACAGCGAGATCGAGAAGCTCGCGAAGACGCTCTCGGAGGATTTGACGATCGCAGCCGACCGGTCGCAGTCCACACGGGCTGCGCAAGCCGCGGCAAAGGTTCAGGAAGCCGCCGACGCCTGGATGGCGCTGCATCGCCGCGCGATCGGATCGTCTGTGGAGGAAAATCCGGCGGTCGATCCGCGCGCATCGAGCACCACGGTCGGCGACGTCGATCGCTACTCCAAGATCGTCAGCCAGCAGGTTGAGCTATTGGTCAACTATACGGCCGGCGACGGCTTTCTGTTCCGGCAAAAGGCGCTCTCGACGATCAAGCGGGACCTGCAGCTCAACGTCGCCGGGCTGACGGTTGCGCTGTTCCTGTCGGCGCTGTTCTCGTGGTTGCTGGCGCGCCGCATCATCGGCCCCGTCGCCATTGCATCGCGGGCCGCGCGCAGCATCGCCGGCGGCGACCTCGACGCGACCGTTCCCAAGGGCGGTACCGACGAACTGGGCACGCTGCTGACCGCGATGGAAACCATGCGCGACAACATCAGGCGGATGGTCGATCAGGAAGTGTCGCAACGCCGCTCCGCGCAGGCGCGGCTGTCCGATGCGCTCGAAACGTCGCGCGAAGGCGTCGTGCTGCTCGATGCGGACGGCCAGATCGCGCTGGCCAACTCGCGGGCAAGCGAATTCATCCGCCTCTCGCCCCAGCTTCTGCAGTCGGATCGGCTCGATGCCCCGAGCCTAGCGCCGGCCGACGGTGACATCGATGGTTTTGCCAGCGAGGCGCAGCTTTCGGACGGACGCTGGCTGCGTGTCAGCCGCAGCGAGACGCAGGAGGGCGGTGTCGTCCTGGTCTACAGTGATATCTCCGCGCTGAAGCTGCAGAAGGCGGAGCTGCATGAGACCAATCTGCGGCTCGATGCGGCGCTTACGCACATGTCGCAAGGGCTGTGCCTCTACAGCGGCGAGGCGCGGCTGCAGGTCGCCAATCGCCGGTTCTGCGAAATCTTCGATATTTCGCCGGAGCTCGTCGTTCCCGGAATGACCATGGAAGACGTGCTCGGCCTCAGCGTCGCCGCCGGCAATCATGGCGAGCGGACTGTCGCCGACCTGCTGATGGAACGCGAGCGATCGATGGCCCAGCACGAGGGCAACTATCTGCAGCATCTCAGCGATGGACGGATCATCGCCATCGCGCAACGGCCGACAACCGACGGCGGCTGGCTCGTCACCTGCGAGGATGTCACCGAACAGCAGCGGGCCGAGTCGCAGATCGCGTTCATGGCCCGGCACGATGCCCTGACCAAGCTGCCGAACCGCACGCTGCTCGCCGAACGGATCGAGCTCGCGGTCGCTCAGGTCGGCCGCGGATCCGGCTTTGCGGTGTTCTGCCTCGATCTCGATAATTTCAAGCAGGTCAACGACACGCTCGGGCATCCGGTCGGCGATGAACTGCTGTGTGCGGTCGCGGACCGGCTCAACGCCTGCGTCCGCGAGATCGACACGGTTGCGCGTTTGGGCGGCGACGAGTTCGCGGTCATCCAGTGTGGCGTCCAGGGCGGCGAGGAGGCCGAACGTCTGGCTCGGCGCATCGTGGAATGCGTCGGCGCGCCCTATGAGCTGAACGGGCATCGCGTCGTGGTCGGCTGCAGCGTCGGCATCTCGATGTCGCCGGGCGACGGCACCACCGGCGAGAAGTTGCTGAAGAATGCCGACGTCGCCCTGTACCGCGCCAAGATGGAGGGCCGGGGCACCTGGCGCTTCTTCGAGCCTGCGATGGACGCCAGCCTGCAGAGGCGGCGGGCGATCGAGCTCGACCTTCGCGAGGCGATGGGCAAGGACGAATTCTCGCTGTTCTACCAGCCGCTCTATGATCTCCATCTCGACCGCATCTGCGGCTTCGAGGCGCTGCTGCGCTGGCATCACCCGAAGCGCGGATTGGTGCCGCCGGACCAGTTCATCCCGATCGCGGAGGAGATCGGCCTGATCGGTCCGCTCGGCGAATGGGTGCTCGACCGCGCCTGCGAGCAGGCCGTCACCTGGCCGAGCGAGATGAAGCTCGCGGTCAACGTCTCTGCGGTGCAGTTTCGTGATCCCAACTTCATCGACGTCGTCGTCAATGCGCTGGCGGCGTCAAAATTGTCGCCGCGCCGGCTCGAGCTCGAGATCACCGAATCCGTCTTCCTTGCGAACAGCAGCGAGACGCTTGCAACGCTGCACAGGCTGAAAGCGCAGGGCGTGCGGATCGCGCTCGACGATTTCGGCACCGGCTATTCGTCGCTGAGCTATCTGCGCAGTTTTCCATTCGACAAGCTCAAGATCGACAAATCCTTCGTGCGCGACGCGACCGCGACGCATGGATCGAAATCGATCGTGCGCGCCGTCATCAGCCTTGGCAGAAGCCTTGGCATGACCACGATCGCCGAAGGCATCGAGACGGTCGAGCAGCTCGACCACATGCGCGCCGAGGGCTGCAACGAGGCCCAGGGCTTCCTGATCAGTCATCCGGTCCCAGTGACCGAGATCGCGGCCAAGATCCTCGAATTGAGGAACGGCTTCAAGCCGCCGGCCGTCAAGCAGGCGATGGCGGGCTAGACCCAAGCATCATATGGCCTCTACGTAGATCGGTCGCGTGAACGTGACCTGTCGCTTCCGAAAGCAAAAGAGGCGGCCCACCGGAGGGCCGCCTCTTTATTCAGTGGCGCTCGCGCCTGGCTATCCGCCATTGCCGCCGATCACGGCGCGCACGGTGTTGTCGGGGCCGAAATCCTCGGCGCTGTCGACATAGAGCAGCGCGGAGAGCTTCGAGCGCGCGCGATTGACGCGGCTCTTGATGGTGCCGACCGCACAGCCGCAGATCGCCGCGGCATCCTCGTAGGAGAAGCCGGAGGCACCCACCAGGATCAACGCTTCGCGCTGGTCCTGCGGCAGCTTTTCGAGCGCCGCGCGGAATTCCTCGAACTCCAGATGCGCGGCTTGCGACGGCTGGCTCTTCAGCGTCTTGGCATAGTTGCCCTCGGCGTCCTCGACCTCGCGCCGCCGCTTCCGGTAGTCGGAGCGAAACAGGTTGCGCAGGATGGTGAACAACCACGCGGGAAGGTTGGAGCCGGGCTGGAACGAGTCGATGTTGGCGATCGCCCGCAGCAGGGTCTCCTGCACCAGATCGTCGGCGCGGTCACCATTACCGGACAGCGAGATCGCGAACGCGCGCAGGCTCGGGACCGACGCCAGGATGTCGTCGCGAAGTTCATTCGTGAGAGGCATTAGTCCCCTCCATTGTTCTTGTCGGTATCGCCCCCGGCCACGGCCGCCGCGGCCGCTTCGGGCCCGTCGAGTTTGCGGATCAGCTCCGCAAAGCGGTCGGGCACCCCCTGCCGCACCACATCGTCGTACATGGCGCGCAGCTGGTGGCCGATTCTCGATTGAATCTCGGCGTTGAGACCGCCCTGCTTCTTTACTTCCTTCATGATCTGATCCACGCTTCCCCGGGAGTTAAGTCTCTGATTTCCAAGATGTTTCCTCGAAAAAAGAGGCTGGCCGCGTTGCCTCGTCGGTCTGGAGCTAATGCAAAGTTGCGCAGAAAGTTCCGGAAGGCTGGAACTATTTCGTGGAACTTTTTCGGCTTTCGCGCGTAGTCGGGCATGCAGGGGAACCGGGGTCGCCCCAGAAACTGGATTCTCGGAGCGGGATTCTGTCGTCCCCAGACAACGGGTTTCAGGCCACAAGGCCAACAGCCCAGGCCTAAGAACAAGGATGGAGTGGGAATGTCCCGATCGCAGATCGTTGCCGAACACCTTCCGCTGTTGCGCCGTTACGCTCGCGCACTGACCGGAAACCAGGCGTCGGGGGACGCCTATGTCGGGGCCATGCTCGAGGCCCTGTTGCAGGACGGATCATTGCTGGACCAGACGCACGGCCCGCGCGCCGGCCTGTTTCGGCTGTTCACCCAGATCTGGAATTCGGTCTCGGTGAACAACAACGACAACGCCGACGTGGCGACGCTGTCGCTGCCGCCGGAGCGCCGGCTCTCCAACATCACGCCGCTGCCGCGGCAGGCCTTCCTGCTGTTGTCGCTGGAAGGCTTCTCGGAGGAAGAGGTCGGCTACATCCTCGGCACCGATATCGCCGAGACGCGCAAGCTGACCGATGCGGCCGGCCGCGAGATGGCCGCCGAGATCGCCACCGACGTCCTGATCATCGAGGACGAGACCTTCATCGCGATGGATCTCGAGAGCCTGGTGAAGAATCTCGGCCACAATGTCATCGGCGTCGCGCGCACCCATTCCGATGCGGTGGCGCTCGCCAAGAACAAGAAGCCCGGCCTGATCCTCGCCGACATCCAGCTCGCCGACGGCTCGTCGGGCCTCGATGCGGTGAACGAGCTGCTGCGGACCTTCGAGGTGCCGGTGGTGTTCATCACGGCCTATCCGGAGCGCTTCCTGACCGGCGAGCGGCCGGAGCCGGCCTTCCTGATCTCGAAACCGTTCCAGCCGGCGATGGTGTCGGCGGTGGCGAGCCAGGCGCTGTTCTTCCAGCGCAACTCGCGCAACCGCACGCCGCGCGCGGCGTCGGCATGACCTGAGTTTACGCAAAGCGGGCAAGATGCAGACCGGCGTGCCGAAAGGTGCGCCGGTTCTGTTTTGACACGGGCCCGGTTCGCGGCCCGCCATCAACGTCATTTCGGCGTGACGCGGACCGACATGGCGCTGAGCGCCCGCAGCCCCGAGCTGTCGCGGAAGGCGACCGGGCCCGCAATGTCGAGCTGCTTCACGCGGCTGGCGAGCGCCGCGATCACGGCCTCCGCCTCCAGCCGCGCGACCATCTGCCCGACGCAGCCGTGGATGCCGACGCCGAAGCCCATGTGTCCTGACAGCCGCCGCCTGATGTCGAACCGGTCGGGATGCTCCCAGCGCGTCTCGTCGCGGTTGGCGGCGGCGAGCAGCAGCAGCACCTTCTCGTGCTTGCCGATCGCAACGCCTGATATCTCGGTGGCATGCGGCGTGGTGCGGAACACGAACGGTGCCGGCGAATCGAACCGCAGCGTCTCGTCGAACGCCGCGCGCGCCAGCGACGGATCGGCGGCGAGCAACGCCCATTGCTCGGGATGGCGCGCCAGCGTGTACAGCGCCATGCCGATCGCGCTGATCGTGGTGTCGAGCCCGGCCGAGAGCAGCGAGCGCACCAAGAGCGGCGCTTCTTCCGCGCTGATCTCTCCCGTGTCGGCCGCCTCGTAAACCTGCGCGCCGAAGCTGCCCGGGCGCAGTGCCTCGCGCTGACAGCGCGCCGCCACCCAGGGCAACACGCGCGGCGCCTCTTTCATCAGCTCGCGAAAATAGTCGTTCTCCGGCCCGAAGCCGGCGAACACCATCGCGCCGTAGGTCAGGAAATTCTCGCGGCCCTCCTGGTCGATGCCGAGCGCGTCGGGAAATACGCTGACCGGAAACACCTCCGCGATGTCCTTGATGGCGTCGAACGATCCGCGTTCGACCAGCCCGTCAATGAGCGTTGCAGCCTTTGCCTTGAAGTCATCGGCGAGCCGCCGCATCGCGCCGGGCGAGAGGATCCGCGCCAGCACCGCGCGGGTCCGGGTATGCAGCGGCGGATCGGCTTCCAGCACGATGCTCGGCGGCCGCCACGGCTTTTCCTTGAAGTGGTTGGCAAGCCCGGCGCCGCCGGCGTTGCTGAAATTGAAATGGTCTCCGAAGATCGCCTTGACCTCGGCAAAGCGCGGCACGGCCCAGATGTCGTAGCGCGTCAAGCGAACGACCGGCGCTGCGGCACGCAACTCCGCGTAGGTGCTGTAGGGATCGGCCCGCGTCGCCGGGCTGAATGGATCGAAGTCACTGCGGACAATGTCGCCGGCTAGGGGGCTCGCATGCGCGCTCATTGCATCCTCCCATCTTGTGATCAGTTAATTGACCATAGTCAATTAACTGGGGTATGGCAAGACGGCCTCGTTTCGATTCCATCGGAACCGAAAAGGCTCTAAAGCGCGAATGAGATTCGGTTGAATCGGCTTGGCGCGGTCTCGGTTCACCTCTCCCCGTTGGGGAGAGGTCGGATTGCGAAGCAATCCGGGTGAGGGCTCTTGCTCTCGATGGGCCGTAACCCCTCACCCGATTTGCTGCGCAAATCGACCTCTCCCAAGGGAGAGGTGAAGTTTCGACGCTGCTCCAGCTCGACCGGATCTCATCATGGAGACGGCCATGTCGATCGAGGAGCGACCCAGCAAGGGCGCGCGGCGCTTTCAGCGCAGGGCCCGCCAGGAGGCCGACAAGGAGGCGCTGAAGGCGCTGATCCTGGAGACCGCGCGCAAGGAATTCGCCGCCGGCACGCTCGAGACCGTCTCGATCCAGAAGATCGCCGACGCGATCGGCTATTCGAAGGGCACCGTCCTCAAATACTACCCGACCAAGCTGCTGCTGCTGCTCGCGGTGAAGCAGCAGAACCTCGAAGCGGTTGCAGAAGCACTCGAACGGGTCCGCGCGCAGACCGCCGACAGTGATCTGCGGCTGCGGCGGGTGATGGAAACCTATCTCGACTACTGGGCCGACAATCCCGATCACTTCCGATCGCTGTTCTCGATGTCCGGCACCGTCGAGGACCGCCGTTTTCCCGACGGCGTCTATTTCGGCGAGACCGAGATCGCGCGCCGCAGCTACGAACTGTTCGTGGTCTCGGTGCGGGAATTTCTGGCGGCACATGGCGCCGAGCCGGCGCCGGGCCTGCCGCAGCGGCTGGCGACCGCGCTGCTCGCGGCGACCCATGGCGTGGTCGCGCTGACGCTAGGCACGCCGACCATGAAACTGCCCGACATGCGCGGCACCGGCCGTCTCCTGATCGCAAGCCTGATCGATGCCTGGACGAGCAAGCTTGCTGCCGCGCGGAAAAGCGAAGGCTGGCCGCGGATCACGATCGGCACCTTTGCCTGACAGGGCGACGCGGCATGCGCGAGGCGAAGTGGAATCGCATGGCTTCGCCTGCTAAGCGCGGCCGATGGACACGACGCAACGCGACAGGACGGTTGGCTTCCTCTGCCTGGTAGTGACGGCGTTCGGCTGGGCCCTGAACTGGCCGCTGATGAAGCTGCTGTTGCAGCAATGGCCGCCGCTGTTCGCGCGCGGGCTTGCCGGCACCTGCGCGGCGGTGATCCTGGGAACGCTGGCGCTGGCGCGCGGCCAGTCGCTCGCGGTGCCGCGCGAGGCGATTCCGCGGCTGCTGTTCGCCTCCTTCACCAATGTCTTTGCCTGGATGGGCTTCGGCACCATCGCGATGAAATTCGTCACGGTCGGCGAGGGCGCGCTCCTCGCCTACACCATGCCGATCTGGGCGATGCTGTTTGCCTGGCCGGTGCTGCACAGCCGCCCGACGCTGCGGGACCTGGCCGCGCTGGTGCTCGGCATCGCCGGCGTTGCGCTGCTGCTCGGCGGAGGCGGCTTTGCGTTCAGCGCCGGCAAGTTCACCGGCATTGCGCTGGCGCTCGCCTGCGCCATCCTGTTCGCGCTCGGCAATGTGCTGAACCGCAAGCCGCTGCCGATGCCGCCGCTAGCGGTGGTCGCCTGGCAGGTCGGCATCGGCTGTCTCGTCATGCTGCTGCTCGGCGTTTGCTTCGAGCAGCCGAATTATGCCGCGATCACGCCGCTCGGCCTCGGCTGCTTCGCCTACATGACGCTGATGCCGATGGGCATCTGCTATCTCACCTGGTTCGAGACGCTGCGCCGCCTGCCGCCGACATCGGCATCGACCGGCATGCTGCTGGTGCCGGTGATCGGCGTGGTCTCGGCTGCGATCATCCTCGGCGAGCCGCTGGGCCTGCGCGAGATCGGCGCCATGGCGCTGACGCTCGGCGGCGTGATGCTGGCGCTGCAACGCGCCTGAGGCCGCGCTGGAACGGACATCGGCGCATCGCGTTCTCCAGAAAAGGGAGCTTGGCCATGCGCAAGGCGATCGAGCGGCTCGATGCGGAGCAGAAGGCGCAGCTGCTTTATCTCGCAGATCTCGGCACGGCGATGTTCACGTCGGCGCTCGTGGTCTGCACCCTGAAGGCGGTCGTGGACCTCTTCGTCGGCTGAACGGCCACCCGTGAATGCGCGCCGTCACTTGTCGCTTGGCGCGTCCTCTCCCTGCGTGTGGCCTTCAGGCCCTCGATCGAACACCCCGTAATCGCTGGATTTCACTCCGGCTGCCCCATCCACGGCCCCATCGATGCCGACGCCGGCCAGACCGAGCTTGAGCAGCTCGCGGACCGCCGCGGCGCGGGTCGGCATTCGGTGCTTGAAGCGGAAATCGTCTAAGGCAGCCAATTCCTCGGGCGAGACCATGACCTGGAGACGCTCGGCGCGTAACTCATTCATCGCAATAAACCCAGACTTAGCTGATTGAGTAACCTGCTAAACAAACCAATTCGCGGCGGGTTCCTCAAGTCCATACAAAAACGCCGATTGAGTAACATTATCAAGTAAAATCAATGGTTTAGATAAAAAAATAGGGAACGATCCGGCCGGCTGTCCCGTTATGTTTGCGGAAGCCGGGAGTGATGCCATGACCAACGACGTCAAGCTGCCCCGCAAACTATCCGAGGAGCCGAGCGCGCCGAAACCGCGGCGCGCGAGCCACGCTCGGGTCATCGATCAACTGGACCGCTGGGCCAACAGCCCCGGTTTGCAACCGCCAAGGGTGGACGATGGAGAGGACGATTCGACGACGGAAGCGATCTGAACCCCACACATTCGAGCAGCGCCTCGAGGAACATCGGATGCGGCTCGAGAACCGGCTCGCGCAGCTGCCGCGTGGCGCCGAGCGTGAGCAGATCGTCGCGCGCATCGATCAGCTGAAGACAGCCTTCGAGCTGAACGCGATGCTGTCGACGAGCGAGTAACGCGACGACAAGCCGAGGGGAGCGCCACTTGCTCCCGCCGCTTTGCTCGCCTACCATTCCCACCTTGATGGGGATGGAGTCCCCCGATAACCGCCGCAAGGCTGATGACTCCTACCGGGCGCGACAGCGTCGGTAGGAGCATGCGCCACCGCCCCGCCGCCGCGCCCCGCGAATGAGAAGGGGGCAGAGCATGACGGGTCTTCCTGGTTCAATCTCAATCGCATTGTCGCTGGTCGGGTCGATCTGGCTCGTCGGTGTCGTCGCCCTGCTGGTCGACGCGCCGGGCGAGCTGGTCGCCGCGACCTTCGTTGTTGGACTTGTGACAGGCGTCGTCGAGTGGCGAGCAGGAAGGTTAAGAAATTGAACGTTCAATTGTTGGCGGCGGTCGCGATCGGCGGTTCGCTGGGATCGGTCGCGCGCTATCTGGTGGCGATCGGCGCGGGGCGCCTGGTCGGCACGGAATTTCCCTGGGGCACGCTGGTGATCAATATCGTGGGCTCGTTCCTGATCGGGGTCTTCGCGGAGTCGTTCGCGTTGAGCTGGAACGTCAGCCAGACGGTGCGGGTGTTTCTCACCGTCGGCATCTGCGGCGGCTTCACCACCTTCTCGACCTTTTCGCTCGATGCGATTGTGCTGATGCAGCGGGGCGAGCTATGGCCGGCCGGCGCCTATATCGCGGCCTCCGTCGCGCTCTCGATCCTGGCGCTGTTCGGCGGCCTGCTGCTGGTGCGGACGTTCACGGCCTAGTTGCTCCCTCCTTCCGTCATCCTGAGGAGCCGCGTAGCGGCGTCTCGAAGGATCGACGGCCCGGCTGGTGGCCGATTCATCCTTCGAGGCTCGCTTCGCTCGCACCTCAGGATGACGGGTCGAATAGACAACGAACGCATATGCTAGTCTCACCGGCCGCTAATCAGTCGCGCGGCGGCCGGTGCGCGGATTGATCGGCGACGTCGGCCGCCGACGCAGCGCTTCGGGCAGGAACGCTTCGCCGCTCCTGGGCGAGGCGTCGGCGCGGACGTCGGCGGCCCATTGCGCGCGTTCGTGGGGCGTCTGGTTGTCGTTGAAGGTCCGCTTCACGTCGACCCCGCCGACCGGGTCGTTGACGCCGTTTTGGCTCGCGGGATGGTCGACGCCGGCGTGGATGTCACTGGAGTTGCCCATCGCAGCCTCCGGGTTCGGTTTGTCAGGACCAACATTGCCCGTGTGGGCACCGTTCCAAAAAAGTGAAGGGCCGGAGGTATTGGCTGCTGCCGGAATCCTTGGCGCACGCGGGGCCAGCCGGTAGGATGGAACCCGGAACGACCAAGGGAAAGAGCGAGGGAATGAAGCATGTCGACGTCGCGGTGATTGCTGCCACGCTGTGGCTGCTGGCGTCGATGGTGCTGGACATCCTGACGCCGAAGTCGATCACCGTGTTCATGATCGCCGCCGCGCTCGCCCCGCCGTTCCTGATCGGGATCGGCATCCATTTCGCGCGCGAATATTTCAAGGCCAAGCGGCGCAGCTACCAGCCGCCGCAATGGGACGAACGCTTCAGGAACTAAACCGGACTCTGGCGGGGCAGGGCTGCGTCAGCTGCATTGAACTGCGCTGATGGCTTGCTAAGCTTGCGCCATGACCGAGCAACTCCCCGATACGATCAACCGCCTCTACACCGACCCCGGCGAATATGTCGACAGCGACCATCCCGCCGTCGAGGCGTTCGCCCGCGCCGCCGTCCCGGCCAACGCCAGCGCGCGCGAGATCGCGAGCCGGCTCTACACCGCGGTGCGCGACGGTATCCGCTATAACCCCTATGTCAGCATGCGCTCGCCGGAGAGCTACCGCGCCTCCAGCGTGCTCGCCGCCGGCAACGGTTACTGCGTCGGCAAGGCGGCGCTCTATGCCGCGGCCTGCCGGGTCCACGGCATCCCGGCCCGGGTCGGCTTCGCCGATGTCCGCAACCATCTCACCACCGAGAAGCTACGCGAGAGCATGGGCTCGGACCTGTTCACCTGGCACGGCTTCACCGAAGTGTTCGTCGACGGTGCCTGGCGCAAGGCGACCCCGACCTTCAACGACACGCTGTGCGCCAAGCTCGGCGTCAAGCCGCTCGATTTCGACGGCCGTTCGGATGCGCTGCTGCATCCCTTCGACGGCGAAGGGCGCGCCTACATGCAATATGTCAACGACCACGGCAGCTATCACGACGTCCCGGCCAAATTTCTGATGCGCGAGATGGCGCGCGAATACGCCAACATGCAGGGCGAGGACATGTCCGGCCGCGACATGGAGCAGGAGGCGGCGGAGCAGTAGCGGGCGCGGACCTGCGCACCGGCTGAGGGGGCGGTGTCATGGATGCGGAGTTGCCGGAGGCGCCTGTCAGCCGTCCAGCCGCGGGCTGGGAGGACGCGGTCGCGCTGACCGGCTTCATCCTGGTCGCGGTCGGGCAGGCCTCCAACCAGGTGCTGGCGCGCGGCCTTGCCGGCTCGGTGCCGCCATTCTCGCTGGCCTTCTTCCGCTGGAGCATCATCGCCATCGGGCTGGCGCCGTTTGCGATCGCGGCGATCCGCGACGGCAAGATCCCGCTGGCGCAGAACCTCTGGCCGATCCTCGCCGCAGGCTTCCTCGGCATGTTCCTGTGCGGCGGCCCGGTCTACATCGCGGGCATCACCACCACCGCGATCCATATCGCGCTGATCTTCGCGCTGTCGCCGATCATGGTGCTGCTGATCTCGGCCGCGCTCGGCATCGAGCATATCGGTCCGCTGCAATGGCTCGGCACGGCGCTGGCGCTCGCCGGCGCGCTCTTGATCGTCTCCGGCGGCCATCTGGAAACGCTCACCCAATCGAGCGCGGCCTGGGGCGATCTCCTGGTGGTGGGCGCGATGCTTGGCTGGTCCGGCTACACGCTGGTGCAATCCCGTGTCGCGCCGCGCGCCTCGCTGCTGGCGCGGGTCAGCCTGTTCTCGGCGGCGGGCGCGCTGTGCTCGCTGCCGCCGGCCCTGCAGGAGATGTGGGCGACGCCGGCTGCGGTGTTCAACGCGAGGGCGTTCGAGGCCTATGTGTTCGCCGGTCTCGTGCCCGGCCTGATGGCCTATGCCGGCTTCGCCTGGCTCGGCGCACGGTTCGGCTCGGTGCGGACATCGCTCGTGCTCTACGTCGCGCCGATCGCGAGCGCGCTCTTGTCCTGGGTCATTCTGGGTGAGCCGCCGAAGCTGATCCATTTGGTCGGCGGCTTGCTGATTCTCGGCGGCGTCTGGGCCAGCCTGCGCAAATAGGCCAGTTCCCCTCGATTGCAACTTTTCCCGGCCTCGTGCGTTGAATCCGGCGTTGATTCAAGAACTTAGTTGGAGGCCGCATGAATCTGACTCCCCAGCAACGGAAAGAGCGTGATGCGCAGCGTCAGCAAGAGGCGTCGCAGGCGATGAAGGAGCACCGCGCCAACGAGAAGGCCTTCTACGACAATTTCCAGCGCCTCAAGGCCGAGCGGCAGGCGCGCGAAGCCGCCGAGTCACGCTCGCAGGCGCAGTCCGCTTCGAAATAACCGCCGGGAGTCGCCCCGCCATCCGGATTGTCCGGATCTGACAGACCGAAGGAGCAGAGACGAGGGGCGAGCACAGCGCAAGCGAGCTCGCCCTCACGACGCGATGAACTCTCCAGGCTTATGGAGGACGTCAGATGTATTTTGCCGATAAGGAGACGGTGACCTGCAAATGCGGCGAGCCCTTGAGCGAATTGATGCTCGTCGACGACCAGACGACCGGAATCAAGTTTCATGTCGGTCGTTGCCCGTCATGCCGTGAAGTGACGGTTGTTCGATCCCAGGACACGCCATCGAGCGATGATGCCTGAAGCCGGATGGTCTTTCCCGACCTGACTTCAATGCGACGCGTGCGTGACAGGCCGGCTGACACATCGGGCGCCGGCAGGGCGTGACAGACGAACTTTCAAAAAGACGAATCTCCAAAAAGAGCAGGGCGCGACCGGCATCACCACGGTCGCGCCCTACGTCGCCGGTCAATGGGGCAGGGGGAATAACCGGCTCTTGCAATGACTCGCAGACCCCTGGACTCGTTCCGTGCGAATCAAAATTTTTCGTACACGGTTAAGTGATGGCTGGACGCGAGAACCCCACAGGTTTCGTTCGCGTTGTGTCCGTGATCGCCAACGGGAATTTCCATGGGGCGAGGGACATCACCATGTCAAAGATTCAAAAGGGAATTTTCGCTGCGTTGGCGCTTGGATTGACGCTTGGCGCGGTCCAGCTGGCATCCGGCCACGATCTCATTGGAGGGCAGCAGGTCACCACTCAATTGGCGCCGGAGAGCGCGGTCAATCGCGCCGCCAAGACCGACCGCGCCGCGTTTCCGGTGACCGGCCTGCCGAGCCGGACCGTCGTGCTGAAGCTCGACCGGCTGCCCGATACGTCGGTCCTGGTCCGCGTTCCCGTGGCGCGGGAAGAGGCCCGCAATCACCCTGCAGCGCCCGCCCCCGCACGGCCCGGCGACACCCGTAAGGTCGCCTGCGAGCCCGTGGTCAGCGTCCTGACCGAAGTGGCCAAGCTGCTGCAGCCCGGCCGCTGCGTGACGTGAGCAGGGCGAACGTCCAACAAGCAACGCTGTCATCGCCCGGCTTGACCGGGCGATCCAGTACGCCGCGGCCTATCCGCTTAATAACAGCTGTCTCTGGAATACTGGATCGCCCGGTCAAAGCCGGGCGATGACGACGGTTGGGTGGTGCTGGTTTCGCGCCATTCTCGTGAGCGAGAAAGCTATTTTTCCTCTTCCGCCTCGTCGCTACCCGCAGCACCGCGGCTTGCCATCAGGCCGAGCGCGAGGCCGCCGACTGCCAGGATCGGGATCAGCCGCTTCACGCCGACGGCGCGGACGATCTGCAGCGCGGTGGCGATCAATGCGGGATCGGCGAACATGGTTGCCGCAGCGGATTTCGCAGCCTTCGCCGCTTTCTCGGCGCGCCTCCGCATTTCGCGCTTGCGCGCGGTGTAGACGCCGACGGCGATCAGCGTGACGACCAGGAATAGCGCGGCGCCGGAGAGGCACGCCTCCACCGGCCCGTAGTGCTGCAGCACATAGACGAAGGCGGCCGCGCACAGGAAGGCGATGGTGATGAACAGCGCGATAGCGGCGGCGGCGGCCAGCGACGTCAGCCGCAGCGCGCTGGCGGTGGATTCCTTGACGTCATCGATCAGCCGCTGAAGCATTGACCAGCCTTGTCTTCGACCTTGCCGTGAAAAGCGCATCGACAAACGAGGCGGCGGTGCGCCAGCGCTGCCATCTCGTCCAGAACGATGGTTTGCGCATGATCGCCATCGCAGGCCTCATCCGCCGCAGTTGAGCAGCGTCTAGCGCCGCCAGGTGACGCCGATCAAAAAGCCGAGGCCAAGCGCCAGGCCGACGGTCGCCAGCGGCCGCTGGGTGATCACCTCTTCCAACGACTCCTCGATCGAGGATGCAGCCTCCTGCGCCGCGCCCATCATCGCGCTGCCGCGCTCCGACATGTCGTCGAAGGTCGATTCCGCGTTGGCGCGCGCATCCTTGTAGTGGCGGCGGGCCTGCTTGCCGGCGTTGCTTGCAAACGAGTTGAGCGCGTCGGTGATCTGCTCGGTAAGGGCGGCGATATCGTTCTTCACGGCGATGACATCCTTTTCGAGGCGCTCGTAGGTCGCTTTGTCCGTCATGTTCTTGATCCCAAATGCGCTGTCCGTGCTCGACATCGAAAGCTCCCGGAGAACGTGTGTGTTTGGAGAAAAACGCTTCGCACCACGCAAGGTTCCAGATGCGAAACCGGGCCTTGTTGTTCGACGCGTTTTCTTCACTTGAAAACGCTTTGTTACCCTTCCGGCAGCTGCGGCGAATTGACCGGCATCAAATGCTCTTTCACGATCAATCCAACGATCAGCAGCGGCGACGACAGGAAGGCGCCCATCGGGCCCCACAGCCAGGTCCAGAACGCGAGTGCGAGAAACACCGCGAGCGCATTCAGCGACAGCCTGTGGCCGACGATCGTCGGCGTCACGAAATGTCCTTCCATGAAGGTCACGACCGTAAAGCAGGCCGGCGCGATCAGTCCGGCGCCGATGGTCGGCTCGGAGATGATGCCGACGACGACCAGCGTCACAAACATCGCGACCGGGCCGATGATCGGAACGAAGTTCAGCGCCGCGGCGAGCGCGCCGAGCCCGGCCGGATTGGGCATGCCCGTCGCGGCGCAGATCACGCCGGCGATGATGCCGACGCCGATATTGATCATCGTCACCGTCAGCAGATAATTGCCGAGATGGATCTCGAGCTCGTTGAGGATACGCAGCGTGCGCAGCCGTGCTTCGCGTTCGCTGAAGGTCATCACCAGCGCGCGCCGCAGATCCTTCCAGCTCGCGATGAACAGGATCAGAGTCGCGACGAACAGCAGGAATTCGGCGAAGGTCGGCGACAGGAATTCCAGCGTCGGCTGCACCCATTCGAATTTCGGCAGCTGGAAGGTGGCCAATGGGTCTGATCCGCCGACCATGCTCTGCAATTCCTGCCACAGCGCGAGCGGCCGGTCGAATATGTGCAGCTTCTGCTTCAGGATCGCGCTGAGCTCAGGCAGCCGCGAGCTCCATTCCATCACGGGCGAGGCGATCAGTCCGACCATGAAGGTCACGGCGGCGCCGACCGCGATCACGATCAGCACCGCGCCGAGCGCGCGCGGAATCCGGTAGCGCTCGAGCAGGCTCGCCGCCGGCGACAGCATGGTGCCGACGATGAAGGCCATGGTGATCGGTAGGAAGAAGGCGCGCGCCAGATACAGCACCCCGACAACGACAATCACCAGCAGCGCGACCAGCGCGAAGGCGACGACCTCGGCGCGGCTGATCACCGGCGGCAGTTCGGCCTTGCTGTCGGGGAGGGGCGTGCCTTCGGGCGCGTTGCCAAGCATACGTTCACCCGGAAAGGCGCGCACCAGTTTCCTCCTGCACGAGGACAAATGAATTTCGTATCAAATTGCGCGTAACAACTTGCGCGTGACAACGGCTCGCCGCGGCAGAAGTTCCATCGCGGGTTCGTGAGACGTAGCGGGTTGACAATCGCGGCTTCGCGACGATTCGCGCCGGAACTCTCTGGCTGCCACGTGCGTTGGCTTGGCATCGCATCACCACGATGCGCATCCCGTCCAGGGGCAGCACATGACACAGCAGTCTCTTTCCAGCCGCCGGCTTGCGTCGCGCGCGGCGCGCACCTTTGCCTTCGCCAGCGTCCTGCTCGTGACGCCATTCATCGTCACCACCTCAGCCAGCGCGCAGGTGCTCGGCTATGCGTCGACCCAGCCGGGTGGATTCCCCGCCGACGAGGCGATGACCGATCCCTCGAGCGGCGCCACCGAGGACGGCGCGCTGCCGGAGCGGCTGCGCCGCACCACCGTTGCGCTCAACACGTCGGAGGCGGCGGGCACGATCATTATCGATACCGGCAACACCGCGCTCTATTACGTGCTCGGCGGCGGCCGCGCGATCCGCTATGGCGTCGGCGTCGGCCGCGAGGGCTTCACCTGGGCCGGCACCCAGACGATCAGCCGCAAGGCGGAGTGGCCGGACTGGCATCCGCCGGCCGAGATGATCAAGCGCCAGCCCTATCTGCCGCGCTTCATGGCCGGCGGTCCGGGCAACCCGCTCGGCGCCCGCGCGATGTATCTCGGCTCCAGCGAGTACCGCATCCACGGCACCAACGATCCGTCGACGATCGGCAAGTTCGTCTCGTCGGGCTGCATCCGCCTGACCAATGAAGACGTCTCCGACCTGTTCAGCCGGGTCGATATCGGCACCAAAGTCGTGGTGCTGCCGAAGAACGCAGCCCATCTTGCCGCGCGCGAACTCGGCCCGAGCACGACGCAGATTTCGGTCCGGCCGGCGCCGGTGCAGCCGCGCCCCGCAGTGATGACGCTGCCATCCGGCCGTCAGGCGATGAACATCCCGGCGACTTCGTCGTTGTACTGAGCAGCAGCGTTGTACTGAGGGTCGGTGATGGCAAAGCGGCACGTGAGGCGGTGGGCGTTCGGGACGGCGG